>DASWYM010000208.1:0-12793 GCA_036404975.1 Chitinophagaceae bacterium | reverse complement strand
GTGCCTTTTCGCCCCTTTGGAAGCCAGGATAACCCTTAGATAACCTGTAGATACTCCCTATATAACGGGTATATAACCAGTATTAGATCAGTATCTATATAGATACTGGTTAGATACTGGTCAGATACTGGTTTGATACTGGTCGGATACTGGTCAACTCCGGAGGAGAAGGGGCGGAAAGAAGGTTTTGGCTGTGTAAATGACACCCGTGAAGGGGTGTTTGCGACAAGGAAGAAAGGAACCGAAGCTCCTTTAGAATACCTGTATGTCTTTTGGTTCTGTAGCTGGCTGACAGCTAACAGCTCGTAGCTCGCAGCTCCAAACTCGCAGCTCATAGCTCGCAACTTATTCACTAGATTCGGGGTTTCTATGCCTGGAACCCTACGCAACTTCTTTTTATGCCTGGTGGCGGCGGTCTGCTTTTCCTGCGGAAGCGCCCGCAGGATCAGTACAGCCAAACCACTTGCACCCCTCACCGGGTCGGAGTTTTACCGGCGGGCGGCGGCCTTAGGCTGGCAGCAGCGGGATTCGCTGGCGGTGCAGGCGGCCCTGCAGGGAAATATCCCTTCTTTTCTGAAACGGCTGGTACCGGTGGCTGTTTCTTCCCGGGATAGTGTCAACGGGCGCCTGATCAGGGCCACTTATTTCGTAATGCCCGATTACCTGGCTATAGGAACAGATAAAGACTGGGCGCGGGTGCCCCTGACGCCCATGGCGGCTCAGCGCATTGCCGACAGCCTGGGCTGCTTCCTTCCCACGCGCCGTATGGTGGACGATATTTATAAGGCGGCCAAAGTGAAGCTGGAGCCCGTGCCGCTTTACGCCCTGCGCGATAGCACGCCTACGATGTATCATCACCACCTGATCATTGAAGGACAGCGAAAGGGAAAGAAGGGATTGATTGCCGGTATCAAAAAAGACGTGGTGATCAGCGGGAAGGTATCGAGGGATAGTCGTCCCAACAGGGTGGCCATTTATGGCTGGCACAAGCCGGACGGGCGGCCCATTCAGCCCCTATACACCGGCCATGGAAACTGGTACGTGGATTACAGTCATGGACTCCGCCCCGTGTGGCGGCGCCTGAAGGTGGAGGGCCGGTGGATGGATTATACCGAGGTGCTGCGCCACCCGGTGTACCGGCGGTTGCTGTGCGATGAGGAGGCGTGTGATTTTTACCGGTACCCCTATTAGGGGAGGGATTAGGGACCAGGGATTGGGGATTAGGAAGAGAAGGTTGTGTGGTAAGATTAGAGAATAGCGTAAGGTGTTAAACATCATAATACAAGGGGTGGAATGGAGGGGGAGAGGCAGGAAAACCGTTAGGGGGTATTGTTGTGTTAAATCGGTTTTAATCCTTCGCCATTGGAAAGGCTTCTAAGGCTATCTTTGCCCTTTTCTTATGGATCACTATACTAAGCTCACGGAAACGGCCGAATACCTGCGTCCCCTCGTTACCAATCAACCTAAAGTAGGTGTGGTACTGGGCAGCGGCCTTGGAAACTTCGTTCAGGAAATCAAAATCGAAAGGGAGATCCCCTATAATGAGATACCCCACTTTCCCGTCTCTACCGTAGAAGGCCATCAGGGCAAGCTGATTGTCGGCAGTGTAGGGGGCAACCCCATCCTGGCGATGTCGGGACGCTTTCACCTGTACGAAGGCTATGCCCCCGAGCAGGTAGTGTTCCCCGTGCGCGTGATGAAGATGCTGGGCGTGCAGACCCTGTTGCTTTCCAATGCGGCCGGTGGTGTTGATCCCCAACTGAACGTGGGCGACCTGATGATCATTACCGACCACGTGTCGTTCTTTACGCACAACCCCCTGATCGGGAAGAACGATAAGCGCCTCGGTACCCGTTTTCCCGACATGAGCGAGCCGTATAAAAAGACCCTGGTGCGCCAGGCAAAGGAAATTGCTGCCCTGAACCATATCGAGGTGAAAGAAGGAGTTTATGTAGGCGTTACCGGCCCTACGTTCGAGACCCGTGCCGAATACATGATGATCCATATGCTGGGTGGCGATGCCGTGGGCATGAGCACCGTGGCGGAAACCATTGCTGCCGTACACGCCGGTATGGATGTTTTTGCCATGAGCGTGATCACCGATGTGGGCATCCGGGAGGATGAGAACGTGATCACCCACCAGGAGGTGCTGGAAGCTGCCCATGCTGCCGAGCCCAAGTTCTCGACCATCTTCCGCGAGCTGATTCAATTCCTTAATAATTAATTGGTGCTGAAGTCCCCCTTCTTATATAAACCGGTCCTGGTGCTGATGCTGCTGCTC
Source organism: Chitinophagaceae bacterium (assembly GCA_036404975.1). Classification (GTDB taxonomy): domain Bacteria; phylum Bacteroidota; class Bacteroidia; order Chitinophagales; family Chitinophagaceae; genus Flavisolibacter. The sequence continues at coordinate 10,512 of DASWYM010000208.1, read as the reverse complement.
ACCGCGGCCGTCGTCAACGGCCAGCGGGGGCTGCCCGGACTGGGCGGCCGCCAGCTGCCCCGCCTGGGCGGTGGTGGAGGCGGAGGGGGCGACAGCCTGCAGCGCCGCGACCAGCACGCCGACAGCATCACCATCGTCTTTAACTACCTGGATTCCACGCGGATCAACAGGTTTGATTCCAGCATACGCGAGTATTACGACCGTTTTCCCATACCCTATACCTATCACTACCTCGGCAACGCGGGTACGGCGGCCCGGCCGATCCTGTTCCGCCCCCAGGGACATGCAGGGTGGGACCCCGGCTTTCACGCCTATGATGTGTACCGCTTTAACCTCCAGGGAGCGCGGTTTTTCAATACCACCCGCCCGTATACCGAGCTGGGCTATACGCTGGGCAGCCAGTCGCAGCAGTTTATTGACCTGGTGCACACGCAGAACTTTAAGCCTTATTGGAACGCATCGATACAGTACCGCCTGATCACCAGCCCGGGGTTCTTCCTGAACCAGCGCACGGCGCACAACAGCTACCGCCTGACCTCGTGGTACCAGAGTCCCAATAAGCGCTATAATAACTACGTGGTGGTGCTGGGCAACAAGCAGGAGGCGGCCGAGAACGGCGGCATCCAGACCGACAAGGATTACCTGAGCCTGCCGGAGTACGACCGGCGGTTTACCATCCCGGTCAGGATTGGTAACGATGTGGAGTATACGACCAGCCCTTTCAGTGGCGGGAGCGATGAGCTGTTTGTGGGCACCCGCTACGGCGAGCTCAATGCCCTGCTGCGCCAGCAGTACGACTTTGGCCGTAAGGACTCGCTGGTGACCGACTCCACGGTGATCCCGCTGTTTTACCCCCGCGTGCGGTTCGAGCATACGATCAACTACAGCAAGCAACAGTTTGAGTTCCGGGATGAAGCCGCCGACTCTACCTATTACGCTACATTTTATAACGATACCACCATCAGGGGCAGCGGAAGAGATACAGTTGGGTACCTGGACAAGTGGCGGCAGCTAAGCAACGACTTTTCCATCTACCAGTTTCCCGATGCCAAAAACCTGCAGCAGTTCATCAAAGTGGGGCTGCAGTACCAATGGCTGAGCGGTGAGTTGAAGGGCGGTACTGAAACCTTTTATAACCTGGTAGCCCATGGGGAATACCGCAACCGCACCCGTAACCAGAAATGGGACATGGAAGCCCTGGGGCAGCTGTGGTGGGTGGGGCATAATGCCGGCGACTACCATGCCCTGGTGAGCCTGAGGCGCCTGCTCAGCACGAAGCTGGGCAGCCTGCAGGTGGGCTTCGAAAACACCAACCGCTCGCCTTCGTTTGTGTACGATCAGCGGAGCCATTTTTACATCGGCGCACCGGCTTCGTTCAATAAGGAAAACAGGACGCACTTCTTTGGCCGGGTCATCAACCCTGCCCTGAAGCTGCAGTTGGGGGCCGATTACTACCTTATCGGCAATTACCTGTATTTCGAGAACCTGTACCAGCCCGCCCAGTATGGTTCCCTGTTCAATGTGCTGATGGTACATGCTTCCAAGACCTTCCGGGTCGCACGTAACCTGAATTGGTATTCGGAAGCTTCGCTGCAACAAAAGGCAGGCAACGCTCCCGTTAATATACCGCTGGTCTTTACCCGCAACCGCCTCGCTTTTGAAGGTAATTTCTACCGAAACCTGCACCTCTCCACCGGGCTGGAGATGCGCTACCACACCCCTTACCGGATGGATAACTATTCGCCGGCGCTGGGCCAGTTTGCCAACCAGGATTCGGTGCGCATAGCCAACCGCCCCGATATCAGTGCCTTTATGCACTTCCGCATCCGCAGCTTTAAGGCCTATGCGCGGCTGGAAAACCTCAATACGGTCAACTTCGGTCCGACAGGTTTCGGCTTCGACCGCCACAACTTTGCCTCCCCCGGCTATCCCTACCCGGGGCTGGTGTTCCGCCTGAGCATCTTCTGGAGTTTTGTTAATTGATGGTAAATCTTCCGGCTAGCGGCTGTAGTCAGTACAGGAATGGAGCGTCTGTATTATATTTACTTTCTTAAACATTTGCTGAAACATGAAAACCTTCCAATTATTCCTCCTCTCTTCCCTGTTTATGGTCATCGCCCAGAGCGGCTTTGCCCAGGAGGCCTCCGAGAAAATCAAAGTGTCCGGAAACTGCGGTATGTGCAAGGGCAAGATCGAGAAGGCGGCCAAGGCTGCCGGTGCCACCTATGCCGTATGGGACGTGGACGCCAAGGAACTGACCGTTAAGTACAACAGCACTTCTTCCAACTCGGCCAAGATCCAGCAGGGTGTAGCCGCTGCCGGTTATGACACCGAGAAGGTGAAGGCTGCCGACGAAGCCTACAACAAGCTGCACGGCTGCTGCCAATACGAAAGAACTACGGCCCCCGCCACTGCTGATTGCTGCCAGCCGGACGGTACCTGCAAGAATGCCGACCAGGGCTGCTGCAAGGATGGCAAGTGCACCAAGAGCGGTAAAAGCATGAGTGCCAAAGCGGCTTCCTGCACTATGGACGGCCATGCTGCCAAGGCGGATGGTAAGGCGTGCTGTAAGAAAGGATAGTATGAAAGAAGGGATTAGGTTCCGATAGCTATCGGAATAGGGATTAGGTAATTCAGAATTCCTCAATAGGCATAAAAAAGCCCCGCATTTGCGGGGCTTTTTGGTTATCGCATAAACAACAGTTCTCTGTATTTGGGGAGGTACCACTCTTTGTCGTCGACCAGCAGCTCCAGCTTGTCGGCATGGTAGCGGATCTGGTCAAAGTAAGCTTCCTTCACTTCGCTGCAGTAGGCAATGGCCTTCTCGCGGGAGTCGGGCATGTTGTTGCACTTCTTGCGCGCTTCAATCATGTTGGTCACCAGTTCGCTCAGCTGGTTGATGTGCTCGGTGATCTTCTTCACCGCGTTGGTACGCTGGGTGCATACCCCTTCCGACAGGCCCGCTTCTTTCAGGCCCCTGAGGTTGTCGATCAGGATATTCTGGTAGCGCACGGCTGACGGCAGGATATGGCTGGTGGCCAGTTCGGCCATCAGGCGGCCTTCGATCTGTACCTTTTTAATGTATTTCTCCAGCTCGATCTCGTGGCGGGCTTCCAGCTCCACGTGGGTGTATACTTTGTTGTTTTCGAAGAGGCGCTTGGCCTTGTCAGTGATCATGGCATCCAGGGCCAGCGGGGTGGTCTTCACGTTGGCCAGGCCGCGACGCTCGGCTTCCTGGGCCCACTCGTCGCTGTACCCGTCGCCTTCGAACAGGATCCTTTCGCTGCTCACGATGTACTCGCGCAGGGTGTGCAGGATGGCGATCTCTTTCTTCTCGCCCTTCTCGATCAGTCCGTCCACGTCTTTCTTGAACTGCTTCAGGGTCTCGGCCATGATGGTGTTCAATACGGTCATGGGGTTGCCGCAGTTGGCTGAAGAACCTACCGCGCGGAACTCGAACTTGTTACCGGTAAAGGCAAACGGCGAGGTGCGGTTGCGGTCGGTATTGTCCATCAGCAGCTCGGGGATGTTGCGGTGGATGTCCATCTTCAGCATGCTCTCGTCCTGCTCGTCGAAGTGGTCGCTTACGCGCTGCTTCACGCTGTCCAGCACCTTGCTCAGGTACTGACCGATGAACACGGAGATGATGGCCGGGGGAGCTTCGTTGGCGCCCAGGCGGAAATCGTTCTGTGCCGACGCGATCGATGCCCGCAGGATATCGGCATAATCGTGCACGGCCTTGATGGCGTTCACGAAGAAGGTCAGGAACATCAGGTTGGTCTTCGGCGTCTTGCCCGGGGCCAGCAGGTTCACACCGGTGTCGGTGGCCAGGCTCCAGTTATTGTGCTTACCGCTACCGTTGATGCCGGCGAAGGGCTTCTCGTGCAGCAATACTTTTAATTTATGACGGGTGGCCACGCGCGACATCACGTCCATCAGCAGGGTATTGTGGTCAACGGCGATGTTGGCCTCCTCGAAGATGGGCGCGCACTCGAACTGGCCGGGGGCCACCTCGTTGTGGCGGGTGCGCAGGGGAATACCCAGCTTGTAGGACTCGCGCTCAAAGTCGCGCATGAAGGCATACACTCTCTCCGGGATGGAGCCAAAGTAATGGTCTTCCAGTTGCTGGCCTTTGGCCGGGCTGTGGCCAAAGACGGTGCGGCCGCACATCACCAGGTCGGGGCGGGCATTGAACAGACCCTCGTCGATCACGAAGTACTCCTGCTCCCAGCCGAGGGTAGGGGTTACCTTGGTAACATTGCGGTCGAAATAGTGGCACACTTCGGTAGCGGCGTGGTCTACGGCAGCCAGGGCCTTCAGCAGGGGCGCTTTGTAGTCCAGCGATTCGCCGGTATAGGAAACGAAGATGGTCGGGATGCACAGCGTCTTGCCGTACCCGATATCCATAATAAAGGCAGGCGAGGAGGGGTCCCAGGCTGTATAACCGCGGGCCTCAAAAGTAGCGCGCAGACCCCCGCTGGGGAAGGAAGAGGCATCGGGCTCCTGCTGGATAAGGGCATCGCCTTCGAACTGCTCGATGGCGCGGCCATCACTCTTAATGGTGAAGAACGAGTCGTGCTTCTCGGCGGTGGTGCCGGTCAGGGGCTGAAACCAGTGCGTAAAGTGGCTGACGCCCTTGCTTTCGGCCCAGGCCTTGATGCCGCTGGCAATCTGGTTGGCCATCACGCGGTCGATCTTCTGACCGGCCCTGATGGAAGCCAGGAGGCTCTTGTAAGCCTCATCGCTCAGAAACTGGCGGGCTACCTCGTGGGTAAATACGTTTTCCGCGAACACAGCGGTGATCTTGATGTCCTGATCGGGGGGGATCGGACTGGAGTTCATGATGTTGTTTAAAGCCTGGAATCGAAGAGACATAGTCGCTTATTTTTCAGCAAAGGAATTGAATCTTGCTGAAAAATGAAGAAAAAAGTTATAAACGGTGTGAAAAAAGTGGTCGTTCCTGTGTAAAAGATGTTCTTTTTTGCTGAAGAGGTTAAAAATATTGTTGGATTCTTAAAATAACTATATATTGTTTTTAGATCTTATATCTCCCAGGATAAAGCTGCTTACCCGGCTCCAGTCGGTCAGGGCTATAATGGGAACGATTAAAAAGGGCAGCACTATGCTGCGGTAGCGAACAATAGCACCCAGGTTGTTAACCGAATACCCGATCATAAAGAGGATGGAAAGGGACAGGGCCACGCCAAACCAAAGGAATGGCCTTGCGGTGTGATCGCGCCGCCTCAGGATAAGGAAGACCACAAACAACAGCAGGAGCACATTGATCTCAATGGCCGCCGCCAGCGACAGCAGGTGGTGCACATCGGCGGGGTAAGGACGGATGGCTGCCAGGCTGAAGGCCTGCGGGGCATTGACCAGAAAGCTCGATAGGTTGGGCTCCAGCCGGGGCAGGTCAATGGAGGTCGTGCCCAGGAGTTGAAGGAATTCACCCCGCTTTACTACCACCGCTTCGGGAAAATCCAGTGCCGGGTGAATATAGCGGGCCGTAAAGAAAAGGGTGATAAAGAGCAGGTAGGCGCTCGAAAAGATCCAAACAGGCTTGTAGCGCAGCCGTTCCGCCAGCAGCCAGGCAACCAGGGCGGGCACCAGGGTAATGATGAGGAAGTTACGCAGGGCAAGCACGAGGGTAAAGCCAAACAGGATCAGCAGCACCCGGGGCAGGGAAAAGCGCTTTTCCTTCAGGCTGAAATAGATGTGGTACACCACCAGGGCCAGGCCGATAAAGATCAGTCCTTCCTTGTGAATGCCGCTGGTCCAGTAGATAAAAGAGGGGACCAGGAACGAGGCGATGAGTACGGCCGCCTTTTTTGCCGGGAACACGTCCTGCATCACGCGGTAAATGGCAATGGGTCCAAAGAAGGAGATAAAGCTGTAAAAGATGACGTTAATATAATAGTGCCCGAAAGAGGCCAGGTTAAAAAAGGAAAGGATCATGAGCAGGAAGTTGCCCTTCAGGTCGTTCCACCACGAGTCGTTACTGGAAAGAAAGCGCGTAAAGCCCTGCTCGTAAGGGTTGTGAAAAAGCGAAGGGAAGAAGTTGGAGGGGTTCGTCAGCAGGATTTCGTACGACTTGATGCTTTCGTAGTGGTACGCCCAGGTGTCCACCATCTGGGCCAGCTCGCCGTAGTACACACCGATCCAGCCGTAAAAGATACCGGCCATGACCTTGAGCAGGAAGATAATGATGAGTTGTGCCGGTGTGAGGCCCGATTTGGTAAAGAAGGGTATCCGGGTCACCAGCCAGGCAAACAGCACCAGGTAGCCCGCAAACAGGAAATACTCCAAGCAGAAAAGGATTTAATCGGCACAAAATAACGCATCTTATCCACAACCATGGAAACAATCCTTCGGGTCAATAAGCTGTACGCCTTAGCTTTGCAGCTTTCTTATACATCATGGAAGTTACCGTAAAAACAGCCGAACAGCTACGCCTCACCGCCGAAGAATTCGAACTGATCAAGCAGAAACTGGGCAGAACCCCCAACTTCAACGAGCTCTGTGCCTTCTCGGGCATGTGGAGCGAGCACTGCTCCTACAAGAACTCCATCAAGTGGCTCAAGACCCTGCCGCGCGAAGGCCGCCGCATGCTGGTGGCCGCCGGTGAAGAGAATGCCGGACTGATGGACATTGGTGATGGCTACGGCGTGGTGTTTAAGATCGAATCGCACAACCACCCCTCCGCCATCGAGCCCTTCCAGGGAGCGGCTACCGGCGTAGGCGGTATCCATAGAGACATCTTTACCATGGGCGCGCGCCCTATAGCCGCCCTGAACTCGCTGCGCTTCGGCAACCTACAGGAAAGCAAGACCCAGCACCTGCTGGCCGGGGTGGTGCACGGCATTGGCCACTACGGCAACTGCTTCGGCGTGCCGACCGTAGGGGGCGAGATTTACTTCGAGGAGTGCTACCATACCAACCCGCTGGTAAACGCCATGAGCGTAGGCATTGTTAAGGTGGGAGAGACTGTATCGGCCACTGCCCTGGGCACCGGCAACCCCGTGATGTACGTGGGTAGTGCCACCGGTAAAGACGGCATCGGGGGCGCTTCGTTCGCCTCGGCCGACATTACTGCCGAGAGCGCCGAAGAGCTGCCGGCCGTGCAGGTAGGCGACCCCTTCCAGGAAAAGAAACTGCTGGAAGCCTGCCTCGAGATCATCGCCACCGGCGCCGTGGTGGGTATGCAGGACATGGGCGCGGCAGGCATCATCTGCTCCACCGCCGAGATGAGCGCCAAGGGGGAAGTGGGCATGCGTATCGATCTCGATAAGGTGCCTACGCGCCAGCAGAACATGAAGGCCTGGGAGCTGCTGCTCTCCGAAAGCCAGGAGCGCATGCTGCTGGTCGTGGAGAAGGGCCGCGAAGACGAGGTAAAGCGCATCTTCGACAAGTGGGACCTGGAAAGTGCCGTAGTAGGCGAAGTGACCGACGATAAGTTATTATCCTTCTATATAGGTGGCAACCTTGAAGCCCAGATACCCGCCGAGGAACTGGTGCTGGGTGGTGGCGCCCCAGTGTACGATCGCGAATACCGCCGTCCGAAATACATGGACGAGGTGGAAAGCTTCAAGGCTGAAGCCATAGAAGAGCCTTCCGACCTGCGGGCCGTGGCCGAAGAGCTGATCCAGCTGCCCTCCATTGCCAACAAGCGCTGGATCACCCACCAGTATGACAGCATGGTAGGCACCAACAACGCCTCGACCAACGATCCTTCCGACGCCCCCATTGTGCTGGTGCGCGAGACCGGCAAGGCATTAGCCGTAAAGACCGACTGCAACGGCCGCTATGTAAAGGCCGATCCTTATAAAGGCACCATGATCGCGGTGTCCGAAGCTGCCCGCAACATCGTGTGCTCCGGCGGTAAGCCCCTGGGCGTGACCAACTGCCTGAACTTCGGTAACCCTTACGATCCCGAAGTGTACTACCAGTTCGTGCATGCCATCCGCGGTATGGGCGATGCCTGCCGCAAGTTCGATACCCCGGTCACCGGCGGTAACGTAAGCTTCTACAACCAAAGCCCTGATGGACCTGTTTACCCCACGCCTACGATCGGTATGGTGGGCCTGGTGGAGAACTTGGATAAGAAAATGTCGCTCACCTTCAAAGCGGAAGGCGACGCCATTTACCTGGTGGGCACTTCGCGCAACGACATCAACTGCTCCGAATACCTGCACAAGATCAGGGGCGTAGAGCTTTCGCCCGCTCCTCATTTCGAGCTGGAAGAGGAGGCTGCCCTGCAGCAAAAAGTGGCTTCCCTGGTTGGAGAAGGCGCTATTGCCTCGGCGCACGACATCAGCGAGGGTGGTGTGTTTGTCACCCTTTGCGAGAGCGGGTTCTTCAACGAGCTGGGTTTCGATATCCAGACCGACAATTCCCTGCGAAAAGATGCCTTCCTTTTCGGGGAAGCGCAGAGCAGGGTAGTGGTGACGGTGCGCCGCGACCAGCAGGAGCGCTTTGAGCAGATCCTGCAAGGCTTTGCCTACAGCCGCTTGGGTACTGTGACCAGCGGCGTCCTAAAGGTGGACGGCCAGGACTGGGGCAGAATCGGGGAGTGGAAGAAGCTGTACGACACTGCCATCGAGCGCCTGCTGTCCAAAGAGCTGGAATCGGAAGGCGCGCTGGGGATGCTGTAGCATAAATAAAGTATTCCAATTATTACACTTCTGGTTACCTGTTCACTAAGGGAGTATGGATCAGTAGATCCGGCTCATCCCGGGTGAACAGGTAATCTTTTTAAGGGCTTTTGGACTTTCTGTTGAAGGCTGGTCACATCAAAGGCCCATTTTTCCACAACATTGTTAAAACAACGGGCGGCTCTGAAAATTGGCGTACGTTTGCATGACCTCTAGGAATTTCCCATTACATATATTTTCCACGGGTCACCAGGTTGGCTAAGTATTTGGGCTTCTGCTATTTTAAACACGGACAGGGACCAACAGAAGACGATAGAAGCACCGCGCCAACTCCACAAAGAATTATAGTAAAGCGTTAACCTCTATAACCGGCAGTTATGGCTAAATATATATTTGTTACGGGTGGTGTGACCTCCTCCCTTGGAAAAGGAATTATTGCGGCTTCGCTGGCGAAGCTGCTGCAGGCCCGCGGCCTGCGCGTGACGATTCAAAAGTTTGATCCCTACATCAACGTCGATCCCGGTACGCTGAACCCCTACGAGCACGGGGAGTGTTATGTGACCGAAGACGGGGCGGAAACCGACCTCGACCTGGGCCACTACGAGCGCTTCCTGAACATCTTTACCTCGCAGGCCAACAACGTCACCACGGGCCGTATTTACCAGACCGTGATCAATAAGGAGCGCGAAGGCGCTTACCTCGGTAAAACCGTACAGGTGGTGCCGCACATTACCGACGAGATCAAGCGCCGTATGATGCTGCTGGGGCAGAACAATAACTACGATATTATTATCACCGAGCTGGGTGGTACCGTGGGCGACATCGAGTCGCTGCCCTATATAGAGGCCGTTCGCCAGCTGCAGTGGGAACTCCCCGACGAGGACCTGTTAGTGGTGCACCTCACCCTGATCCCTTACCTGAAGGCGGCCAAGGAGCTGAAGACCAAGCCGACGCAGCACTCGGTAAAAATGCTCAGCGAAAGCGGGGTATTCCCCGATGTGATCGTGTGCCGTACCGAGGAGCCGCTAAACAACGACATCAAGCGCAAGATCGCCCTGTTTTGTAATGTGAAGCCCGAGGCGGTGATCGAGGCGCCTGATGCCCAGACCATCTACGAAGTGCCGATGCTGATGATGAACGAGCAGCTGGACCTGACGGTGCTGAAAAAGCTGAACATCACCCAGTACGGCGAACCGGATATGAGCCGCTGGAAAGAGTTTCTCGATAAGCTGAAATACCCCAAGGCAAAAGTTACCATTGCCCTCATTGGTAAGTATGTAGAGCTGCAGGATGCCTACAAGTCGATCCTCGAGGCCTTTATTCATGCAGGAGCTATCAACGAGTGCAAGGTGCAGGTGGTGCCGATCCATTCCGAGTTTATAACGGAGGAAAACGTTTCTGAAAAGCTGGCTGCCTTCGACGGGCTGCTGGTGGCCCCGGGCTTTGGCCACAGGGGTATAGAAGGCAAGATCACCGCCGTGCGCTACGCCCGCGAAAAGGGCCTGCCCTTCTTTGGTATCTGCCTCGGTATGCAGATGGCGGTCATCGAGTATGGACGCAACGTACTGGGCATCCAGGGCGCGCACTCTACCGAAATGGACCCCAACGCCGCCGATGCCGTGATCAATATGATGGAAGAGCAGAAAGCCGTTACCATGAAAGGCGGCACTATGCGCCTGGGGGCTTATCCCTGCGATATCAAGGAGGGCACGCTGGCCCACCAGGTCTATGGCACTACCCATATTTCGGAGCGCCACCGCCACCGCTACGAGTTCAACGACCAGTTCCTGGAACAGTACGAAGCTGCCGGCATGGTGGCCAGCGGAAAGAACCCTCAGACCGGCCTGGTGGAGATCGTCGA
>DASWYM010000207.1:0-5297 GCA_036404975.1 Chitinophagaceae bacterium | reverse complement strand
GCTCCAGTCAACGGGTAACAGAAACGTTTCGCGACCGGTACTTACGCGGTCTTTTTCATTCGGACGTATGCCCAGGAAAACGGCATAATACTTACCATCGGGGCCTTCCACCATATCTGCGTGCCCTGTCCAATCCATTTTATTCGCCCGGTTTTTTGGGAAATGCCGCTGTGTAAGAATAGGATTGTTGTTAGCGGGTTTGTAAGGTCCCATTACATGGTCGCTCACAAAGATCACTTCACTGTGCCAACCGCCAGTGCCCCCTTCGGCGCACATCAGGTAATAACGTCCGTTTTTCTTGTAAATATGCGGCCCTTCAATCCAAATGGGTTTTTGTGTAATATCAACACCACCGTTAACAATAATTTTATCGGATCCCTGGATCACCTGATCTTTCTGCACATCGTACTCCCATATTTTGATAACCCGGTGACCGTTGTATTGTTCTGTCCCTTTGGGTGGGGCATCGTTGTGCACCACGTAGGCCTTTCCATTGTCATCAAAGAAGAGTGATGGGTCTATGCCATCAAACTGAAGCTTTATGACTTCGCCCCATCCTTTGGCAGGATCCTTTGTCTTCACCACCATATTACCGATGCCCGAGGCAATCTGGGTGGTGATCATATAAAAAAAGTCATTATTCGGATTATAGGCGATGGCAGGAGCATAGATCCCTGCCGATACGCCAGCAGTCTGCACTTTTAATTGCGAAGGCCGGTCCAGCACATGGCCCACCTGTTTCCAGTTTACCAGGTCATTGGAATGAAAAATAGGCACCCCGGGGAACATCGAAAAGGAAGAATTTACCAGGTAGTAATCCTTTCCCTTGCGGGTGATACTCGGGTCAGGATAACATCCCTGCAGGATCGGGGTATAAAACTCATCGGCCTTTAGTGGATTGTCCTTATAGATCCGGTCATCTCCACGATAAGTGAAATCCGTGAAAACAGGAGCACTTTTGGATGCCTTCCTACTTTCCTGCGAGGAGGCACCTAAAAACAAAAACACTAAAATCAGTAACAGTATCACTGGTTGCTTTCGCTGTAAAACAGATAATTTTTTCATGCTGCTTTATATTGGTTTCTATTTGTGTATTTGAATCAATCGTTTGTCATAGATCTTTTATATAGGACGCCAGGCGTAGCCTAAGGAATACCCATTTCACATCACCTGCTTCCCTACCAATCGTTTCAATCAATTACTTAGTTCATTAGTTTATCTTCCTTCATCCTTCTTCCGAACTAAACGGATATAATAAACCGCTCCGGCAGTACTGCCGGGTTGGGCCTGGAACTTTACTCTTATCTTATCTTTTCCGCTCACCAGGGAATCGGGAACCGGGTACTCTATCTCCTGAAACTTTCGCACTCCCCATTTTCCGCCAATGTTTTCTGTAATTAGTTTTTGATCGTCGATATAAATATCAAATTTCCGGTTGCCCGTTTCGGCACCCCAGTAACGCACGATCAAGCTCAAACCCGTCTCTTTGCCTGTAGAGAGGTGGTAACTGAAGAATCCTTCGTTGCGGGCATCCCGCCAAAACTCATCATGGTCATTTCCGGCATTGGAATGCAGTCTTTGCAGGACATGATCAGCCTCGGGCTGCTGTTCTCCCGGCGCCACAAAATCGATGGTCCGTTTTTGAAGTGCCAGCCTCTGATTTTCCAGGTGGCTGATCGAATCGAGATACGAACGGTACTGCTGATTGTTTAACGTCATCCAATACACCATGTACCGGGAATCGTGAACCTGGTAAAATGGTTCCAGCACCACCTCCGCAGGATTTACCAGCTTTGTATGCGCAAAAGTGAAGTGGAACGGCTTTCCTTTTACAGGCACCAGCCTGGTGGCGAGGCTATCCGGATCATTTTCAATAATGATCGGCGCTTTATTCACCGGCAGCTTTTCGCCACCCGCAATATGCCCCCACCGGCTGTCGTCTGCCACCAGTCGCCTTAAATTCTCCGTACCAGTTTTTGCCGCCAGCAGGATGGGGCCATGCAGGAACGCAACATATTCCTTTACATTGGGTAAATACTCGATGGTGTGGTGCATGGACAACTGCACCCGGATCACATCCCCTTTCTTCCATAACCTGTTTATAGCCACATAAGAGGAAGGATGAGATGAGATGGGAATTGGTTTACCATTCACACTGATTCTTAATGCGTCCGCTTTTACCCAGGACGGATAGCGGATCAACAGCGGAAAGCGGGAACTGCCTTTGGTGATGGACAATTTGGTCTGCTCTCCGAGAGGAAAAGTTGTCTCCTGCCTGATGACCATGCCTTTGTCTTTCCAGTCCAGCTGAGAAGCGATAAAAAGGTTGATGAACAAAGAATCCTGCTGGTGCGTGTAAATGACTTCGTTGTATTTGCCGTGATTTTCCATGCCGCTGCCCACACAACACCACATCGCCTGGTTAGGGGCCGAATAAACCTTGTAATGACGAGGACGTACCGGGGTAAAATACACATAGCCACCATGTACGGGATGCTGCGTGGAAAGGATATGGTTGTACAAGGTGCGTTCAAAGTAATCCATATACTTTGCCGATGGCCGTACTCTGAACAAATTCTGCGTCAGCTTCAGCATGTTGTATGAGTTACACGACTCCGGCCCTTCCACATCGTCGATGAAATCGATGCAGGCAGCAGCGCCGGGGAAGAATTCCCGCCGGCTGTTGCCCCCGAAAGCCAGGGTACGGTTAGCAGTTACTGTCTCCCAAAAAAAGCTGCCGGCCTTGTTAAACTGCTCATCGCGGCCAAGCTCGCCTATTCTCTGGAAGCCAATGGCCTTTGGCACCTGTGTGTTGGCATGTTTGTTATCGAGGTTATCTCTTCCTTCAGCCATAGGGTTCAACAGCATCCGGTGTGAAAACCGCCTGGCAGCGGATAAATAGCGATCCGCCCCGGTCATGTTGTAGGCATCGGCAAAAACTTCGTTCATCCCCCCGTGTTCCGTGTCCAGCATCGATTGCATTTGCTCATCCGAAAGGGTCGCAGTTATATTCAGGCCCCAGTCGCAGAATTTCAGGAAGAGGGCTTTTGCATCTTTGTTGCCCCCGTACAGCCAGGCATCCCGTAAGCCGGCATACATCTTATGCACATTGTACCAGGGCACCCAGGCGGCACGGTATGCCTTAAGGTCACCGGACTTTAAGGTCGACCAGATCACGTTGCTGCCGGGAACACCCCCAACATACCCACCCCCCCATGCGGGATGATTGGCTGTGTTGGCGTCCTGGCAGGCTTTGAGCTCGGCCACCATATAATCCATTCGCCGCTTGCATTCCGCATTCCTGGTAGAAGCATAATTCAGGGCCATGGCCGTGAGGTAATGACCGCCCACATGCCCGTCTAGGCCTTCCCAGTTTTTAAAGCCCGAATCCCGGGGTGTCAGCCCGGCTTCTTTGCGATAGGGCGCCAGCAGCCGATCCACATCATACTTCAACAGGGTTTGAATGTTGAGGTCGCGTGCATGTTTGAACGGCCCGTCCATTAAGGCTACCGTGCTCAACGGGAAAGTATTGGGGTATAATTTATCCTGTGCGTGAACACTACCACCAATCCACAAAGTGGCCACTATTTTTATAACAAGTAATCTCTTCATCATGCCAGGCAACTTACCGAAAGCTACTGCTCCGGCTTCTTATAAACGTATTTAGAAAAGGTTGATGTATCGACCGGTTTAAAAACGAGTTGCGAAAACATGTACAACCCGTTTTTCCATACCCTGAAATCGTGTGCGCCCGGCTCGATGTAATAAATGTGCGGGATTCCCTGTTGGCTGAAATAGAGGTGGGTCCGCTCGCTGATGCGGAGCAGGCCATCCTTGTCACCGCAGGAGATCCAAAGCAGTTTTAATTTCCGCCTGGCCTCTTCCGGGTTAGGCACCAATTCTTCCGGTCGTTTGGTATTGGGCGCCGGGGAAAAACTGCCTACCCAGGCAAACCTGTCGAGGTGGCCCAGGCCAAAATTCAGGGATTGCCCGCCCCCCATAGATAAGCCGGCAATGGCACGATGCTCCCGTTCCGTATACACCGGGAACTTTTTTTCTATGTAGGAGATGAGGTCATTCAGCAGGTCTTTCTCAAAATTGGCAAAGGCCCGCACTTTGGCGCTATCAAAAACGTTACCGATAGCCCTGTCGTCCTTCATGGCCCTGCCATTGGGCATCACCACGATCATGGGCACCACTTTCTTTTCGGCTACCAGGTTGTCCAGGATCACCTGGGGCTTACCCCCATTGAGCCATTCCTGTTCGTCTCCTCCAATGCCGTGCAGCAGGTATAAAACAGGGTATTTCTTTTTTGGAGAATAACCCGGCGGGGTATAGACAACAACACTCCTGCTGGTGCCTACTGTTTGGGAAGGATAGCTAAGGGTATCAATTTTTCCGTGCGGAATATTAGCTCGCAGGGAATCGAAGCCCGACTGTGCTTGTCCAACGATATCCTGCGAATAAACCAGGATGCCGCTTGAAAGAAGCAGGTAAAGAATTAGTAGTATTTTCTTTCGGCTGTATTCCATAAAAGCAAAGGTTGAATAAAACGTTTATGTACAGAACTTCTTAATTCGTTTGCGGTTTTATAACCTGATATTTACGGCAGCCTTCCTGAACCGGCAACCTCCAGGCTCGGAACCCACCGGGCTATTGGGTAATTTTTTACCATATGCAAAATCAAGCAAGCAAGGACGATAACGCTACAAAACATCGTACTTAGAATTCAGTAGTAAATAAGTAAAACTATATGGACACTTTTTCTTTCAGTGGCTCATTTGTTGAAATGAGGGCAACAAATGTTGATTTGCTGCTGTAACAGCTAAGTTATAAGCAGTTATAACCAACAGCTAAGTAAAAACACGTACAAGATGGCACCAGTCCTCTTCCTGATAAATAGGGTTCTTGGGTATTATAAAGCAACGAGAAGAATGAACATTTTGATGGTTTATTCCCTCAAGCGGGCAAACCGGCTAAGCCCTCAACTACAACACTGCTTCCTGTGACAGAAAGGTATACACTTTTCCTTTTTGTGTGTCTACATCATAAAGAAAGGTTTCCTTCAGTTCCGGAGGTGTAACGGCTGCCCCGGGAGAGACAATAGGGTCCGGCGTTTCTTCCGTCTCGTAAAATGGGTTAGTATTTTTTGAAGCCGCATGCATTAAGAGCCCGGCACTCGTTAACTTCAAGCTATTGGGTACCCGCAGGCGAAGGTTCCCCCCCAGTTTGGACCTGATTACCGCCTTTATTACTTTTCCGTCTTTCCAATGCAGGCTAACCACTTCGAAACCGCC
>DASWYM010000206.1:0-2772 GCA_036404975.1 Chitinophagaceae bacterium | reverse complement strand
GGGTTATATATGGGTTATATACGGGTTATATAGGGATGGCTCATGCCGCAGCGCCGGGGTCCTGCGCCCGATCCCAAACAAAGAAACCGGCCCTTTCGGACCGGTTTCTTTCTATATCATCTATCGGATTCGCCCTTTAATCAGTGCAATCCGTGGTTTAATCTGTGTAATCCACGGTTCATCTGTCAACTGTCATCTCCCAATGACCTAATGACTCGATGCCTTATTGACGGTTCCCATCTCGTTATGCCAATACAAACTTCTCTGCTTTGTCCAGGTAGCCCTGGTCAATCACCGCGCCGAGGCCCGGAACGTCCGGCACTTCTATAACGCCTTTCTCTTTATAGTGAATGCCCCCGATCACCGGGTCTTCGGTGAACATGAGCGGGGTGTCGAAGTCGCAGTGGTGGATGTGGTCGTTTGACAACGCCAGGTGGGCGGCCGCGGTCATTCCGAGGCGCGATTCCATAAAGCCCCCCACCTGCATGTGCAATCCGGCCCGGGCGCCCAGTTCGGCAATGCGGTGGCCTTTGAGAAAGCCGCCCGACTTGCCCAGCTTGATGTTGAACATCGGGCAGGCCTTTAGCGCAATGAGCCGTTCGGCGTCGTGGTCGTCGCCCACGCTTTCATCGGCCATAATGGGTATGGGGCTGGCCGCCGACACGCGCGCCAGTTCCATAAACTGCCAGCGCGGTATGGGCTCCTCGCAGTGTTCAATCTGGTAGGGCGCCAGGGCCTGCAGCACGGCAATGGCCTCGTCGGCGGTGCGCCAGCCCTGGTTGGCATCAATGCGCAGGGGGTGGTGGAGGCCAATACCCTCGCGGATGGCGGCAATGCGGGCCACATCCCGCTCCAGGGTCTCGCCCAGCTTCACCTTGATGGCCGGGAAGCCCTCCTGCTGGAAGCGCACCGCGTCGTTTTTCATCTTGATGGGATCGCCGATGCTCACCGTCATGTCCGTTTCCAGCACCTTGCTGTTGGTCCCGCCCAGCAGCTGGTAAATGGGCACGCCGGCGTGCTGGCCGGCAATATCGTGCAGCGCAATGTCAAAGGCGCTCTTGATGCTGTAGTTGGCATAAATGGTGCGGTCCATGGCGGCCATGCACTCTTCCAGGTTCAGGGCGTTCTTTCCCTGCAGCACCCGGGCAAAGTACTGCCCCACGATAAAACAGGTGTCCACGCTTTCGCCGTTGATGGTCATGTAGGGGCTGCACTCGCCGTAGCCGGCACAGCCGTCGGCGGTGCGGATAATGACCACCACGTTTTGCACTTCGTGGATGGGGCCCAGGGAAATCACAAAGGGTTCCTTCAGGGGAATGAATAACTTGTAGAGTTCGATGGATTGGATGGTTGTGCGGGCCATGCAGTTGGTTTTAAGCGGTAAAGTTAAATGCCTTCTTCCCACACAATAAAATCGATCTTTACACGCTTTGTGAAGAAGTGATAAACACCCATCTATGAAAAAGATCCTGGCCGTAGCCTTAGCGTTTTCCGCCCTTGTAAGCTGTAAAAAAGAAATTACCGAACTGCCGCCTGCCACCCAAACGGGGGCCAACACCTTTGGCGCCAAAGTAGCCGGCGAGCTCTGGACGCCCCAGGGCTTTGGCGTGGCCGCTACCGCCCCCATCCTTGAAGCCCGCTTTGGCGGTCCCACCTCGGTCTTCATCAACGCCCGCAACTTTGGTTCTTCGCCCACCGAAACGGAGTTCGAGATCTACCTGAAAAATATCGTGGCGCCGGGCACCTACCTGCTCAACCAGAATACGGGTAAGTACCCGGACCAAACCGCCTCCTATGGCTATTACATCAAGCGCCGCTTTAATCCCCTGAACGAGTACATCACCAGTGCCAGCCACACCGGCAAAGTGGAGGTAACCCGTTACGATGTAGCCAATAAGATCATTTCGGGCACCTTTGAGTTTACCGCCGCCGATCAAGACGATGCTTCCCAAACAGTAACGGTTACGGAAGGCCGCTTTGATGTAACGATCCAGTAATAAACGTGAGACGTGAGACGGCAGACGTGAGACCAGGGCGCGCTATGCTCCAGGCTATAAGCGAGAATCGGCTGCTTTAATCAATCAGGATGCGCAGGCCGCCGCTGAGGATGACTACCCTCGGGGTGGCATTGTCGTAGAGATAGGGATTGGGGTAGGAGGAGGCTCTTATCCAGGTCTTGGCTTCGCCGTAGAGGTAAATACCGGAGCCCAGTTCGGCTTCCGCACCCAGGCCCAGGTCGAAGGTGAGGCGCTTTACGGTGGTAACGCCTTCGCGGGGGCGTTCGGGCACGCTATAGTTCGCCGTGTCTATCTTCTGGTCGGGGGTGTTGAAGGTTTTGCCCAACATCAGGCCAAAGCCGGCCAGTCCGTAGAGGTTCCAGGTGCCTTCGCTTTTGTAGCTCCCTTTGAAGTAGTGTTTCCAGCCCAGCGATACCTGCCGGTAGCGCAGCTTGCTGTTGACCGTATAGTTAATGCTTTGAGGGGCAATGGTATCGAACCGGGCCCTGGCTGCCAGCGTGTTGTTGTACTTTCCTTCGGAGTAATAACACAGCCAGGCATATACGCTTTCCTTCGGCGAGAGGTGGAAGTTGGCCTGCACGGTCTGGCCCACCGCGGTAAAGCCTTGTCCTTTGTTCACGCTGCGCAGCACCGAAAGGTCGGTGCCAATGCTGAAGGCTTCCTGTGCGCGGCCAATGCCCCAGGCAGATACAAGCAGAAAGAGTAAGGTTATCTTTTTCAAGCAGGTAGTGATAAGGAGTAAAGATAAGGGGGA
>DASWYM010000205.1:0-9261 GCA_036404975.1 Chitinophagaceae bacterium | reverse complement strand
CTATTCATCACAACAATCAAATCAACAACATGAAACCAAAAACTATTCTTCCCCTCATTGCCGGGATCTGCCTGCTGAGCACCTTTTCTTTTTTCTCCTGTAAAAAGGAAAAAGTAGAAAAGCCCCTTGCCGTCGCCACCTTAACGCCTACCAAAGCCGATACTTCCGTCACCGGCGGTTTACAATTCTTTGAAGAAAAGGACGGGCGTGTTACGCTGAAGCTGGATATTACCGTTCCTAAAAAACGCAACAGCACTGTCGCCATACACCTTCACGAGCACGGACTATGCGGCAATGCGGGCGCCGATGCCCACGGCCACTGGAACCCTACCGGCAAAAGCCATGGCATGTGGGGCTCCGGCAACTTCCATGCGGGCGATATCGGCAATATTGCCCTGGACGAGAACGGCCGGGGAAGCCTCCAATTGACCACCGATCTATGGACCCTCAGCGGCAATGCGCCCACCAGCATTGTAGGCAAGGGCGTGATCGTGCACAGCGGGGTAGACGATTATACCAGCCAGCCGGCCGGCAACTCCGGGCCGCGAATCGGGTGCGGGGTTATCGAATGGAAAAAATAACTGTACCCCAAAGGATTTTCAGCATAGTGGATTACCAACGCACAACGTTAGCGTATGAAACAATATAACCGGTTAAAGTGGATCAGCGCGCCCATCGTGCCTGGAGGCCTGCTGTGGATGGTTGGCGGCCTGGTCCTGGCCCTGCGGCCGGGCGGCCACCCTCCCCACAGCTTCAGAGCCACCATGGATGTTATGCCCCTCCTGGGGGTGGGGCTCTTCCTGGTCGCTGGCAGTTTGGGTCTGCTGGGGCTTAGGCGCCGGGGTGAGCGGTCCTTTCCTGTCGCCGCCGTCTTTTGCCTGGCCGGGGCCCTTTTTTACCCCGTGGGTATCCTGGTGCGACGAAACTTTTTGGAGGGGGGATGGGAACCCCTCATGCCTGTAGGATTTTTGCTGGTCATAGCAGGATGCCTGCTCTATGGTGTAGCCGGCCTGGTCACCAGGCGGTTTCCTAAGCCGGTCTCTGTGCTGTTGATACTGGCATCCCTGTCGCTGCTCGGGTTCAACGATCAATACACGCCCTGGATGGGGAGTGTCTTTGGAGCCGTCGTCACCATCTACGGGTGTGCAGCCTTGTTAGGATATAGAAGACCGGCCACCGGCGCTCTTTAACGGCCACGAATAACGGTTCCCGCTAAAGCAGGTGTCGAATGGCCTGCCGGCTTCTTTCCTTTTTCATAACCAACCAAAACCATTGAATTATGAAATCATTTCTTTTCATCCTCACCTTCTTACTGGTCACCGGTCGCGTACAGGCACAGGCACCCGGCGCGGTATGGACAGAAGCGGACCGTGCCTCCCTGCTCCACCACCTCGATGCCTCCAAAGAAGCACTGGCGCAGGCCGTCCGGGGGCTCACGCAGCAACAGCTGCATTTCAAACCCAACAGCGTCAGCTGGAATATTGCCGAAGTGGTCGAACACCTCGCGGTTTACGAGGAAGTGTACCATTGGGAGTACCTCTTTACCCTGCGACAGCCGCCGCAGGCGCACTACCTCGATTCGACCCGAGGATCGGATTCTGTCTTTTTAGCGTTGCAGGACATGCCCGGCAAACACGAAGCCCTGGCCTTCGCCCTGCCCCGGGGGAAGTACGGCGATTTTGAAAATACCTGGAAGGGAT
This sequence comes from Chitinophagaceae bacterium, assembly GCA_036404975.1. Classification (GTDB taxonomy): domain Bacteria; phylum Bacteroidota; class Bacteroidia; order Chitinophagales; family Chitinophagaceae; genus Flavisolibacter. Next base: position 7,561 of record DASWYM010000205.1, on the reverse strand, counting down.
TTCTCCGGACCAGGGCCGCCCTGACCACGGCGGTCAGCCGCAACGGCGAGAACCTCCGGGTATATTTTTCCCTTCGTCCCAGCAAAGGATTATTCGGCTACCGGTGGAGGGATGCCCACCAGGTGGTCCTGGTCAATGCCGCACATGTGTATCGGCACCTGAAGCAAATTGAACGGATCAAAGCCCACCCTGCTTATCCCAAGCCCTTGCATGCAGCGTTGTCCCGGTACGGTATCCTGCCGCTGAACGGGCTGGCGACATACCGCGCGCCCGGGCAGGTCATCGCTAAATGGTCCTGGATAAGATTTTCTGCTTATTTTACTCCTGCCGAAACGTTTAAAAGAAACCAATGAAGCTTGATCGTGTCGATTCCCAAGAGCACCTCAGTCTCCCGGTCCAGGCAGGGGCAGGCCCATTCGCCATGGACGATTTTCCCGACCCCGTCCTGGCATTATCCGGGTCCACCTGTATCGCCTCGGTCAATAAGGCGGTTACCGCACTGCTAGGGTACGAGCCCCACGAGTTGGTGGGAACGGACTGGCTCCGCTGTATTGAGGAAGGGTCCAGGGCTGAATTCGGGCGCCTGGCTGCGGAAGGACGACTGAAGAATTTTGTGTGCAGGACGTGGAAGAAAGGGGGCGCGTTTTGCTACGTCAGCTGGACATCTTTCGGAGGAGGGGAATTGCGTTTCCTGGCCGGCCGGGATGTGACGGAGGTGATCCATGTTCACCAGAAAAAGCTCGCCAAAGAACACCTCTTCCAGGCCCTGGTCGATAACTCTTTCGACCTGCTGGCCCTCACCGACGAAACAGGAAAGTACCAGTTCGTCAGCGAGTCGCTGAACCACCTGTTTGGCTACAGGGAAGGGGAGCTGCTGGGGAAGAACTGCTTCGACTACATCCACCAGGACGACCTTCCGCGCATCCTGGAGCAGTTCGAAGGACTGTTGCACCAGGACAAAAAGATACACGTGCCGCCCTACCGCTTCCAAAGTGCCGGGGGCGAGTGGCTGTGGATGGAGGCCATTGTGACCAACCAGTTAAACCATCCCGATATCCGGGGGGTAGTGGTGTCGGTTCGCGACGTACACCAGCAGGTGGCCGCGGAGAGCAGGGTAAAAGAAATGCAGTTGATGCAGGCACTGATGGAGGGCGAGGAAAAGGAAAGGGGGCGCATCGCCAGGGATCTGCACGACGGCGTGGCCGGTATGATTGCCGCGGCCAAAATGCATTTTACGGCCTTGTCATCCAGCGTGGCCCCTGTCCTGGAGAGCAAGTCTTACATCTATGGCATGGACCTGCTCGAGCATGCTTCCGTACAGGTGCGGCGAACGTCGCATAACCTGATGCCCGAGATCCTGCTGGAAAACGGGTTGGGCCGGGCCTTACAACGCTATTGTGCCAACATCAGTAACGATACGCTGCAACTGGCCTTCCTCCCGGTGGGCGCCATCGGGCGGCAGGCCGCCCACTTCGAACTGGCGCTCTACCGGATCGCCCAGGAACTGATCAACAACATCGTGCGGCATGCCGGCGCCACCCAGGCCCTGGTGCAGCTGACCCAAAATGAAAAGGTGCTCACCCTTACCGTGGAAGACAACGGTACGGGCTTTTCTACCCATACCACTACCGGGGGCACCGGCCTGGCGTCTATCCGCAAGCGGGTGGAGGCTATGAAGGGACAAATGGAAATCAGCTCCGCGAAAGGTAAAGGGACACAGGTTTACTTAGAATTCGACCTATAGGCATTACTTATTTCCGGAAGTGTGTACCCCGGTTATCCCGGCGCGGCCATTGCCAACGACATCCTCGAGCTGCTGGAAAAGAAAGTTGCGAGCTACGAGCTGCGAGAAGAGAGAAGCTGCACGCTAAAGCTACAAGCTGTCACTCAGCCGTGCCCCCGGGGTCTCCCGCAGCTGCAGCGAAGGGGACCCCGGGGTAGACCATTACCCAACCTTGTTTGTCAGTACATTTAGCTGCTAGAAAAGAAAGTTGCGAGCTGCGAGCTTCGAGCTGCGAGAAGAGAGCAGCGGCAAACATTTGAACCGCCAAGACACCAAGACACGAAGGAACACGAAGAGACCGCTGAGGCGGTCTCTTTGCTTTTGTCTGAACCCGGATTTAGAAAGATTTAATGGATTTACAGGATTAGAGAGCCTGCAATCGATTTGCGTCCATCATAAAGATCATAATGATCTGCGTTCCCTTAGTTCGTGTTCCCGATTGCTATCGGGATCGTATTAATTCGTGTTCCCTCTCTATAAGCCCTCCCCCTTATTTCTTGCATTTATAAGCCCCAAGCCTTATATTCGCCCTTTATAAGCCCTCACCCTTATGTCGAAAGTGATAGGAGTCATTACCGCCGATATCGTCGCCTCGCGCGACCTCTCGCCCAAAAGGAGGGAGGCCCTCTACGCCGATGTGAAGGCGGGCCTGCAGGCCCTCAAAAAAGAGGGGTGGCTCGCGTCCTACGAGCTGTACCGCGGCGACTCCTTCCAGTGCGTGGCCGCCCGGCCCGAGCTCGCCCTGCGCGTGGCGCTGCTCATCCGCTCGTTCTTCAAGGCCTACAGCGGCCCCGGCGACAGCGGCTCCGACAGCAAGTACGACGTGCGCATAGCGGCCGCCGTGGGGGGCGTGGACTTCTTTTCCAAAACCGACCTGGCCCACTCCGACGGCGAGGCCTTCCGCCTGTCGGGCGAGGGGCTCGACAGCCTCCGCGACGTGCCCTGGCGCCTGGCGCTGCGCACCGGCGATGCCGCCCTCACCGAGTCGCTCGCCCCCGCCGTGCTGCTGCTCGATGCCGTGCTGCAAAAATGGACCGCCCCCGGCGCGGAAGCCGTATTTTACCGCCTGAAAGAACTGAAAGAGGAAGCCATCAGCCGCCAGGTGGGCGTGAGCCAGCCTGCTATCAACCAGCGGCTCAAGGCCGCCCAGTGGTACGCGGTGGACGCCCTGTTGCAATACTTTGAAAAAACCATAAACCCTCAACACCTTGGATAACCTATTTACCGCCGCCGAAGGAGCCCTGCTCGTACGCCTGCTGGTCGCCCACGGCGTCGTCGACTTTTTCCTCCAGTCCAACAAGGAAGTGGCCGACAAGCAGGCCCGCCTCTGGGCCTCGCCCTACCTGTGGAAACACATCGCCCTCATCACCGGCTTTGCCTGGCTGTCGGTGTGGAGCTTTTCGCTGTGGTGGGTGGCCGCCATCATCGGGGTGACACACTTGTTCATCGACGTGGCCAAGCTGTGGGCCGGCAAGCGGTGGAACCAGCCCTACAGCGCTTCCCGCGGCCTGTGGCTCTTCCTCCTCGACCAGCTCCTCCACGTGGCGGTTATCGTCGTGCTGTGGCTGTGGGTCACCGGGGGCTGGCAGCGCTTTGGCCTTGCCGTGCCGCAGCACCTCTTCAGCTACGAAGTCTGGCTCCGCCTCCTGGGCTATATCATCGTCATCGGGCCGGTGCGCTTCCTCATCCGCTTCTTCGTGGAGCGCTGGTCGCCCGACATCGAGCAGAGCAACGACGGCCTCAAAGACGCCGGCATCACCATCGGCGTGCTCGAGCGCGTGCTGGTGCTCACCCTGGTGTTTATCGAGCAGTATGCCGGCATCGGCTTCCTGGTGGCGGCCAAGTCGATCCTGCGCCTCATCGACAAGCCCCTGTTCCGCGAAGACTCGGCCTTCTCGGCGCGCAAGCACACCGAGTACGTCCTCATCGGCACCTTCCTGAGCTTTGGCCTGGCCCTGTTCACGGGGCTGATCATCAACTGGCTCCTGAAGCTTTAAGAGAAGCTTCAAGCCACAAGCTATAAGCTGCAAGCAGAGAACGTGAGACGTGAGACAGGTCAGAAAGAAATCAAGCTGCCTGGCTTTAACTGCATAGAGAATAAACCACGGAGAACACAGAGAACACCGTCCACTCCACTTCACCCCCGAGTCTCAGGCGCGGCCCTAAAGCCGTGGCTGGACTCGGGGGCACACGGATACACCCACCCGCCCATTTGTGCTGCTGCACCCAGTCGAACGCTTGCCCGTGAAAGAATGCCCCCGATGCGAAACCTGTGCATAAAGCACGTGTGGGTACCTGTTAGCCCTCGAGTCCGCCTGTCCTGGGGGCCAGGCGAGACTCGGGGGTAAAGGGAAGGTCAATCATTTGCACATCCGCACATCCGCACATCTGCACATCTTCACATTTCCTGCGTTCTCCGTGCCCTCCGTGGTTTCATCTCTATTCGTGTTCCCGATAGCAATCGGGATCGTACTAATTCGTGTTCTCTCTCCTAATCCCTAATTCCTATTCCGATAGCTATCGGAACCTAATTCCCCCCACCCCGTACAGCCGTCCGTCTTTCTGCGACACAAACCAGAGACGGTCCTCGTCCAGCAGGGCGTTGTGGGGCTGCCAGGCCGAGAGGTCCACGCTATGGCGCAGCCGCTTCTTCCTGAAGTCATAGGCCAGCAGGCGGTGGTTGTAGAGCAGCCATACGAGGTCTCCCTCCGCTTTCAGCAGCTGTGGCGTGCTGAGAGCATCTTCCTCCACGTCCCCCGGCAGCAGGGTGTGCAGGGGCCGGGACGCTTTCCGCTTCAGGCGGTTGCCGATCGTGTGCAGCGTGCCTTCGCCCAGCAGCAGCGTGGCCCGGGGGGTATAGAACACCTGGGGCCGGTCGTATTCGGAGAGGCCGAGCTTTTTGGCCCACGGGCCCGTGATCTTTTTACCGTCATGGGTCAGCGCGAGAAAGGCCTGGGAGCACGAAGGGGTCCAGGGGGCTCCCGCCTCGGTGCTGTCGCAGGCAGGCGACAGGATCCGGCCCTGGTAGTTAAACTCAAACCAGGTGTCGCCCTCCCCGTTGGCCCAGATGCGGGTGGCCTCGTAATAGGGCTGCTGATCCATGCCATGGGCCAGGAACCGGAACCAGATAACCGAATCCTGCACGGGATCATAGGCCAGCAGGTTGCCCGCTTCGTATATAGCCGTGGTGTACAGCAGGCCGCCACGGACCAGGGGCTGGCTGGAAATGTTCCAGAACGGCAGGGTCTTTACCAGCTTCCCGGTAGCGGTATCCAGCCGCACCACCTGCTCTTTCCCGTTGTTGGCCAGGATATGGTCCTGCACAAAATAAGGAGGGGTGTTCGACTTCCAGCCCAGGGGGGTGGTCCACTTCAGCGCGCCTGTGCTTTTGTCGTAGGCATAAAGGTTATAATCCGGCGCGTTGAACAGCAGCAGGTTGCCCTGCACCGTAAGGGAGGCATAGAGGTCTGCCAGCTGCTCCTGGCTATAGGACTGCGTGGACTGGAAGATGACCTTCTGGCCGTGGGTGAGGAGGCAGAAGAGTACGGCGGCGGCCGACAGGATTTGTTTCATGGAGGAGCGGTTCGTTTTCGTTGATTCTAAAACGAAGAATGCCTTATAATAGTATCCGCCTCCAGGAGCCCGGTCCGGCAGCCTTCACTCCAGCTCGCAACTCGCAGCTTGCAACTCGCAGCTCGAAACTCGAAACTCGCAGCTCGAAACTCGCAGCTCGAAGCTCGCAGCTTCTCATCCCCCGCAGCTCCCCAGCACCGCCTCTTCATACACCTTATATTCCAGCAATTCTTCCAGCCGCTCCGCTTCATCGCCCAGGCCGGCCCGCTCCGCCAGCTCCGTGAGGGTGCGGCCGCCCGCGGGCGGACCAAACAGCGATCCGTAGACCGCGGCAAACGGCTCGGGGTGGTCCCCCAGGTGGTCACGGAGCTTCATTTCCAGCAGCGACAGGAGCACTTTTGCCCCATAGGTTGCCTCCTCTTCGTCGCGTAGGCGCGCCACTTCCCCGAACAGCTCCCCGATGCGGAGGCCCAGGGGCGCCAGGCCCCGGTAGGCCCAAAAGGCGGTGCCCGTGCCCGTGTTGAAGGCTTCCCAGGCGGGGTTGAAGAGGGCTTTCGTGAACCAGGGCAGGCCTTCGTCGCCGCAGAGCGCAAAGCCCAGGAGGATGCCGGCATTACAGTCGGTGGAGCACACCTTCGTTCCCGACTCGTACAGCTTCTCCAGCATCCCTTCGCGGTGCCGCAGCTTGCTTACCAGGGCCGGCACGAATTCGGCAAACAGGTTTTGGCCGTAAGTGGCTTCTATGGCGGGTTTGATGACGCCTGCCAGGTCGTCGAGGTCAAAATGCAGCAGGCCCAGCACGGCATATTTGGATAGGTAGTAGTCGGAGGGATCAAACGCATAGCGGGCCAGGAGGGGCCTGGCGGGCTCGTAGCGCAGCTGCCCCAGCAGCTCCAGCACTTCCGGCGGCGACACCTCGTGGTGGCCGGGGGTGCAGGCCCGGTAGATTTCCGCAGCCAGCTCCCTGTCGCCGTGGCGGCCCAATACCGGCAAAAGAAGGGAATGGTAAAAGTCGGAGGGCTGCCTTTTGAACACTTCCCCTAAGGCGCGGGCGTCTTCCGCACCGCCGCATCGAACGATGGCGCGCACCAGCGACGTAATGATCGTGGCGTTCCGCTCCGCGGTCTGCAGGTGGGCGATTAAGTCGGTAGTGGCTGGGAGCATGGGGTAAAGATAGGAGGGAAGGGCGTAAGAAGCTGCAAGCCGCAAGCCACAAGCTACAAGCTACAAGCTACATGTATTGACAAATCACGTTGGGTAAAATTACAGCCGTGCCCCCGGGGTCTCCCGCAGCTGCAGCGAAGGGGACCCCGGGGGTAGACCAAAACCCAACCTTGTTTGTCAGTACAGCTACAAGCTGCAAGCTGGACATCGATTGACCTGGAACCATTATTGAATTTGAAAACTTGCCCATGAGGCACTACCTACTACTGTTGGCCGGAGTCTCCCGACCCCGGTCCATCAAAGCAATAAATAGAAAAATTCATTATCTTTTCACTTCCTTTTTCTTCGTCCCCCGAACAGCTATGAAGGCTCCCCGCCCGCGTAAACGCTGCTCCGGTTTATCCTGCGATGACACCTGTCCCGGCCATTGCGCCCCCTCCTGGAAGCTTGTGAGCATTTATTCTTTCTATTCATAAACCAAAATTGTAGGAGGTAATCATGACACAACCAAGCATTACAAAGTTTATCCGCCCGCAGGGACTGGTCTGGGCCGCTGTGGCCTTTCTTTTCCTGGGCTGCCAGAAAACGGGCCTCAAAGAGCGCGAAGAACCCATGAAGGCCGCGGCCGCTAAGGACGTGGGTGCGACAGGGGAGTTCCGCACCTGGTACAGCGGCATCGATCCGCTCACCCTCTGGGAACTGCAGGGCGCCCGGGCCGCCACGGCGAAATACAAGAACATCGAAAACGCCTGGCGTGACGGCTATATCGACATCGGCGTGATCCTGCCCAACATGGGCTACCACTTCATGGACACGGCGGCGGTGGATGCCTCCATCGACCTGCGCCACCCCGAGATCCTGGTATACAACAAGAGAGCCGACGGCTCCTTCTACCTCTCGGCGGTGGAATACGCCGTACCCCTGGACCTCAGCGACACGGCACCGGAAGGCTTCAGCGGCTCTACCGATGTGTGGACCCACCACGACGGCTTTGGCCTCTGGCTGCTCCACGCCTGGGTATGGCAATACAACCGCGCCGGC
>DASWYM010000204.1:0-3775 GCA_036404975.1 Chitinophagaceae bacterium | reverse complement strand
CTAATTTGGACGGGTATGGAAACGAAAAAGGTTCACCTGGTCCTGGGCAGTGGGGGTGCCCGTGGCGTGGCACACATTGGGGTCATTGAAAAGCTGGAGGAGACCGGCCACGAGATCATCTCTGTCACCGGCTGCTCTATGGGTGCCGTGGTGGGAGGGATGTATGCCGCGGGCTACCTGGGTGCCTACCGTGATTGGATGCTGACGCTGACCAAGGCCATGGTATTCCGGATCATGGATTTTACTCTTCCCCGGCAGGGATTCCTGAAAGGAGAACGCATCTTCAATATCCTGCAGGAAGTGACCGGTCCTCAATGCATCGAGCAGTTGAAAATTCCTTTTACCGCCGTGGCGGCCGATATGGTCCACAACAGGGAAGTGCACTACCGCACCGGCGACCTGTATAAAGCCTTCCGGGCCTCCATCGCCATACCCGGTGTGTTTACCCCCGTACTCGAGAATGGACAGTTCCTGGTGGACGGCGGTGTGCTGAACCCGCTTCCGCTCAACCTGGTGGAGAAGAAGGAAGGAGAATTGGTAGTGGCGGTCAACCTCAATGGGGCTGCTGCCCCGATAGCTACGCCGGCGGTGGTGGAAGAGGATAGCGAAGAAGTATGGGCCCTGTGGAAATGGCTCAGCCCGCTGATGCAGGACACCAAAAAGGAGCAGAAAGAGATATTGCCTATGGCCGCCTTTTCCTTGCGCGAGCTGCTGCTCTCTTCTTACCATATGACCCAGGACCGCCTTGCCGAACTAATGTTGCAGGCCTATCCGCCTGATGTGTTGGTGGAGATCCCGCGAAATGCCTGCTCCACCTTTGAATTCTATAAGGCCAAAAGCCTGGTGGAACAGGGCCGGGAAGCTTGCAGCAAAGCACTGGCCGCTGCTGCCGTAGCCAGCTTGATGGAAAACACGCGCTGATGCGAAGCCAATCAAAGCCGCTGTTGAAGAAGGTCCTGGGTGATCTTTTCTTTAGGTCTCACCTTTCTTATTGAATACCTCCTGGTAGCACCGGAAGTTAGCATCATTTCCCCTGTCCTTCCGACAGCTCCTTTATGGATACCCCATCGATCAGCACGTCTTTCAGCACCGCCTTGCTTCCCCGGATACTCACCAGGGCAAAGGTCTTCCTGGTGGTATCGTTCCGCGACTCATTATAAATCCGTTCTGCACGGGGTGCTTTGGATTCCTCCATATAGAACCGGTTGAAGGGATATTCCACCAGGATGGCCTGGATGCTATCCATGGCCACAAAGCCCACCTGCGCTTTTACGAAGTCCATGCCACTGGCGGGCTTCTTTTTAGATACGCCACTTATGGTGGCAAAGCCTTCCTTGTCGGTAGTCAGTGTCACATAGATGTCCTCTCCCCGGCGCCAGTGTTCACCGGCTGGTACCGGAAAGCGGGTGTCCCTGTAGGCAAGTGTTATATATTTTCCCCGGAAAGGGTCATTGGGGTCAACAGGGGCGGTCCTGAACTTGTACTCTTTACCGTAGCGTAAAGCCATCTCCTGGTCCAGGATCATCCTGGCCGGCACATACCATTGTACCATCACGACCAGGACGAAAGCAGTAAGGATAAGCTTCTTAGTGTTCATGTGTTTTTCTTTTTTGCAGGATCCAGTAATTCATTGCAAAGAAGCCAACTCCCACCAGCACGAAGAGAACACCGCGGACCACAAAGCTCAGGTCGGTGTCGAAGAACCGGCAGGCTACAAGGGTGGCGATAACCAACAACCCGAAGTTGATTATACCGAGGTGGTCCTGCCGGGTGCCGCTCCGGATGGTGGTTATCCCAATGCCCAGCACGAGAAGGTTGGTCAGCACTACGGCTGCAGGATTGAATAAACCGTATAAAAAGATGGCGATAAAGAAGACAAAGGAAAATGCCAGGGGGGATGCCGCCTGGAGTGCTTCTCTTTTAAGTTGCCGGTATAATAAGGCGCAGGCAGCTAAAGTGATAAGTGTTGCCGTAATGGCTTCCGGGGAGACCATAACATGGCTCCCTGTCCAGTCTTCACTTCGTATTCCCTGCCATATATCCGCAAAGCTTAGCGCCAGTAACAGGGCCACCGTACCCAGGGAACCCAGTACCAGGTAACCGTTGTTGCGTGTTTTTTGGTCGTTGAAATACGGCAAATCGCCCAGGAGGCAAAACAGTCCGAAAAGACCCATATAAGCAGGGAATAAGAGCTCTTCGTGCCGCTCGGCCACGGTGCCCAGCGTGATCGTCAGCGAAAGAGGAACGAGCCAGTGGTGGAAGGTGGTGTAGTTGCTTTGCGGCTGCTTTTTTATGAGGCGGAAGTAATAGGGCAACACAGAGAACAGGAGCAACCAATAAGCATAGGAATTGCCGGAGGGATAGGTCCAATAGCTTTCCTGGGCCGCATACCATGTGATGCCGGCCAGGAACAGGAGGGAAGTTGCCGACGAGCGCATAACATACACCAGTGGCAGGCACAGTGCCATCCAGGTGAGCAGGAAGCTGCCCAGATCGCCGGGGATATGATAGACCTGGCTGACGAGGGATATGCTGGCACCCATGGCAAAAAAGAGGAAGACCGCAGCGCTTTCACGCCAGGTGTTGTCTGCCTCCTTCTTCCATAAGGCGTAGCCGCAAAGCGCTTGTCCAAGAAGTAAGGGAAGAAAGGCCAGGAAGGTTTGCGCCGTGCGGGAAAGAGCGTCCCAGTTGTGGGCAATGATCAGGATGATGCCCAATCCTGTTAAGATGGCGCCAAGCACACTGAATACCGTGATCAGCCGGATTGGTGACGTTGCTTCTTTCCGCTGGTAATAATGCCGGAGCCTGTCTGCTGTTTCAGGAGTTATGATTTCCTGGCGAACCAGTTCAGGAATGTCGTTCAGGATATTCATAGGATTATTGATTTGCAAAGAGCTGACGGTTGGGCTGGCCCCCAGGAAAAGGGTTCCACTGTGGCTTGAAACGATATTACTTCAGGATATTGCTGCATAGGACAGGTAGATTGGTGCTATAAATATACCGCCTGTACGAAGAGTTTTTGTGATGTTGCGGTAAATACCCTGTAATACCTGAGCAACTGTTATGTGCTCAGGTATTACAACCTGATGAGGATGATCTCCGCCCAAACCCACAAGAGGATCCTTTGCGGTATTGCTGCTTCTTTCCTTAAGGTTGGGCATCCTCCTTTTTCTCCGCCAGCAGTTGCTGCACGGCGTTCACCAGAAATATATAAGAGGCGCCAACATTGACCACGTATTCGTTTTCGCCCCAGATAAACGGCCAGTCTTCCTTGTTTTCCGGGAAATCCGGGGGCAGGATCAGCACACCCGGCACCACGCCGCCGGCAATGAACGAATAGTCGGCCCGGTTGTTTCCATACGCCACTTCCTTGGAACGGGTGCCTACACCGGAAACGAGTGACAGGTTAGAGCCGGGATGGCAGCCATAGATATAGTTCAGGCCTCTGAACACATCTTCTGCTGAAATGATCCTGGGGAAGGCTTTGTGCAGGTAATAGTTGGTGATCGCAAAGTCGACCACCCCACCGCTGCCGGCCCACCCGCCGGTAGTTACGGGTACTCCAAAGGGATTCAACCGGGCGATGCTGTCCACCCGTGCTTTATGGGCTTTGGCCAGATCGGCTATCTTCAGGCCATAGGCTTCGTCCATGAGTGGCAGGGCTCGTACGGCCTGCACGGCGTAGCGCCCAAATTGCTTTTCCACCTCGGGCAGCAGTTCACTGATGCGGCGGGCATACTTCTGGTCTTTGGTGGTCAACAGCAACTCGACGGCA
>DASWYM010000203.1:0-2874 GCA_036404975.1 Chitinophagaceae bacterium | reverse complement strand
GCCCAGTGCAAGAAACTCAAGATCCCCATCACCACCTTTATGATCGCTACAGACCCCTACCTGCAGCGGTTTGTCCAGGAGTTCACCGAAATTAACAACGGTAAAGCCTTTTTTGCCTCCCTGGATCGCCTGGGAGCCTTTATATTCCGGGATTTTGAAAGCGGGAAGCGCAAAACTGTCTACTAATTTCTTAAATTGAAGATCAGGAAGGAGCTAAACCTTATCGAATAAATAATTGTTGATAACCTACGAAACATGGACATTAAAAGAGTCAATACCATCAGGGAACTGAAGGAAGCCGGATATAAACCCAAAAGCATCAAAGAAGAAGTTCGCCAGAACCTCATAAAGAAACTCCAATCCAGGGAAGATACCTTCCATGGCATCATTGGCTACGAGGACACGGTCATTCCCGATGTGGAACGGGCCCTGCTTAGCAAGCACAACATTCTTTTCCTCGGACTGCGCGGGCAGGCCAAGACCCGCATGGCCCGCCAGATGGTGGAACTGCTCGACGAATGGATACCGGTTATTGCCGGCAGCGAGATCAACGACGATCCTCTACGTCCTATTTCCAAATACTCCCGCGACCTGATCCACGAAAGAGGCGAGGATACCCCTATCGAATGGATCCACCGCAGTGTGCGTTACGGCGAAAAGCTGGCCACCCCTGACGTAAGCGTGGCCGACCTGATTGGTGATATAGATCCCATTAAGGCTGCCAACCTGCGCCTAAGCTTTGCCGACGAGCGCGTGATCCACTACGGTATCATTCCCAAGAGCAACCGCAGCATCTTTGTGATCAACGAATTGCCCGACCTGCAGGCCCGCATCCAGGTAGCTCTGTTTAACATCCTGGAGGAAGGCGATGTACAGATCCGGGGCTTTAAGCTGCGCATGCCGCTCGACATCCTCTTTGTCTTTACCGCCAACCCCGAAGACTATACCAACCGTGGCTCTATTGTAACGCCCCTGAAAGACCGCATTGAAAGCCAAATCCTGACCCACTATCCCAAGTCGCTGGAGAATGCACTGGCCATCACCGAACAGGAAGCCGACATTGCCGCCGAGCAGGGAGAGAAAGTGTCGATCAGCGACCTGGTGAAGCGCCTGATCGAGCAAGTGGCTTTCGAGGCCCGCAGCAGTGAGTTCGTGGATAAGAAAAGCGGGGTCAGCGCGCGCCTGACGATCTCGGCCTTCGAGAACGCCGTGAGTGCCGCCGAGCGCCGCTCGATCATCAACAACGAAAAGCAAACCCAGGTATGGATCTCCGACCTGGTGGGCATTATCCCTTCTATTACCGGGAAGGTGGAACTGGTGTATGAGGGTGAGCAGGAAGGCCCTTACCAGGTAGCCATGAATCTTTTGGACAAGTCCATCCGCTCACAGTTTGTGCAGTACTTCCCCAATCCCGATACGCTAAAAAGAAGGTCTACCCGCAAAGGCGAAACACCACAGCCCGTAGACAATCCCTACCGCTCCATTATCAGCTGGTTCGATGGAGGCAATCATATCAACCTGTTCTTTGCCACCAGCGACCGCGAAAAGATCAACCAGCTCTACCTGGTAGATGGACTGCATGCGCTGGTTAAAAAATCCTTCCCGCAGGCCAATGAAAAAGAGGCTGCCCTGTTGATGGAGTTTGTGCTCCACGGACTGGCCTCTTATTCGTTGATCAGCAAGAAGATTCTGGAAACCTCGGTAGAATTCAAGGACCTGATGGGCAGTATGCTGAACATACAAACCTCGGGCGCCTTTGACGAGGAAGAGGACGACTTTAGCTAGCGTCCTACTTATTTCCGAATTTATAGCCAAAGGAAACACCGCCGTAGTAAGGCACGAAAAAGCCTTTACCAAAAACGGGATTGATAGCCGCCCGGAAGAAAAAGCCTCCGTCGGCAGGCTGCAGGCGATAGCCAAAGTTCAGGTGCCCGAACGTAGTCTCGAAGGTACCGTCATCGTTGTCGTCCCAACCATCATCATTGTTATCAAAGGCAAAGACAGGCGTAAACCCTGCGCCCAGTTCGAAGTAGTGCTTTTTATCCTTACCAATAAGGTAGTTAAGACCCACCGGCACAAATACGGCGCCTGTTTGGTCGATACTGAACCCGCCAAAGCCGATACGGCCACCGATACCGTCTTCTCTTTTCGAAAAGCGGGTATCAAAGTTAAAGGAGGCAATGCCGGGACCGCCCAGCTCAAAAAAAACGGCTCTGGCCGGCTGCTGAACACTGACGCTCTCCTGGGCAGTGGAAATATAGGCTGCAGACAGGAAGGCTGCAACAAAGAGGAGCTTCTTCATAACATCAATTAGTTTATTGGTTGACACAAAGCACCAAGATAACGCTGCAGTCCCAAATTGTTAAATAATATTCACTTCTCTTTCCAGGTTCACACCAAATTTCTCCTGTACCGACTGGATGATGGCTTCACTTAACGCATATATCTCTTCCCCTTTAGCCCCACCCCAGTTTACCAGTACGAGCGCCTGTTTGGGATAGCAGCCAGCATCGCCTTTGCGGTAGCCTTTCCATCCACACTGCTCTATGAGCCAGCCGGCAGCCAGCTTCGTGTGCCCTTCGTCGACCGGGAACGCCACTATCTGCGGGTACTCCTTTTTCAGGGCTTCGTATTGCGCGTTGGGCACCTGCGGATTTTTAAAGAACGAACCGGCATTACCCACTTCGCGTGGATCGGGCAACTTGGACGTACGGATATTGATCACCGCCTGTGAAATGGCCTGGATGCTCAGGTCAGTGACGCCCATCCTTTCCAGTTCCTGCTGTATGGCGCCATAGCTGGTATTGTATTTCGGCTCTTTGCTGAGCCGGTAGGTGACCGAGGTGATCACGAACTGGTTGCGGTATTGGCGCT
>DASWYM010000202.1:0-7347 GCA_036404975.1 Chitinophagaceae bacterium | reverse complement strand
CGTAATGTCGTAGTAGGCACAGAACAGTTCGGCGTCCTCGCCCAGCAGGCCCGCCACTTCGCTGTAGTCCCACACGTAGAACTTTCCCTCCTCCCCATCGCTGTCGGCATCAAGGGCGCTGTAAAAGCCGCCATCGGGGTGCTGCAGCTCGCGCGCGGCCCAGCCAAGGGTTTCGGCAATGGCCTGCCGGTAGCGGTCGTCCCTGGTGAGCTGGTAGGCCTCCGAAAGGGTGGACACCAGCAGGGCATTGTCGTAGAGCATCTTTTCGAAGTGGGGCACCAGCCACTCGGTGTCGGTAGAGTAGCGGGCAAAGCCTCCGCCGATATGATCGTAGAGCCCCCCCATCATCATGCGGTCGAGGCTCAGGAGGGCCTGGTCGCGGGCTTCTTCATCGCCGGTGAGGTGGGCATAGCGAAGCAGGAAGGTGATCACGAAGGTCTGGGGAAACTTGGGCGCCCGGCCAAAGCCGCCCCAAAGGCGGTCGGCACTCTTCATGACTGTGCGGAAGGCTTCCGTTATTGCCTCTATCGAAGGCACAAAGCCCGAAGCCCCTCCGCTACCAAAAGCATTGGCTGCCTTCAGGTGCTCGGTGAGGGTCTGGGCCTGGCTTTCGATCTCCCCCTTCTTGTCGCGGTAGGCCGCCGCCACCGCCTGCAGCACATCGGGCCAGGCGGCCCGGTTGAAGGCGCGGGTGGGCGGGAAATAGGTCCCGCCGTAAAAGGGTCGCCCGTCCGGGGTCAGGAACACGTTGAGCGGCCAGCCCCCGCTGCCCGAAAGGGCTTGTACAGCGTCCATATAGATGCCGTCCACGTCGGGGCGCTCCTCGCGGTCCACCTTGATGTTGACGAAGTGCTCATTCATAAGGGCCGCCACGTCGGGATTCTCGAAGCTCTCGCGCTCCATCACGTGGCACCAGTGGCAGGCGGCGTAGCCGATGCTCACTAGCAGGGGTTTGTCCTCCCGGCGGGCGCGCTCGAAGGCCTCCCCGCCCCAGGGATACCAGTCCACGGGATTGTGCGCATGCTGCAACAGGTAGGGGCTGGTTTCGCCGGCCAGCCGGTTCGTATACGTAGGCATAAGGGGTGAATTGAGTGCAAGGTACTGGGGAATGGTGAGCTGCGAGCTATGAGCTGCGAGTTTTGAGCTACGAGCTGCAAGCTTCTGGCTGCGAGCTTTAGATCCCTTACCGCACAAACAGTTTTACAGGTAAGATCAAAGGAGCTCTTACTCCTTTTTCTTTGTACTTACTTCTTTTTAAAAGCCTACTTCCTCCGGGGTTGATCAGTATCCGACCAGTATCAAACCAGTATCTGACCGGTATATAACCGGTATCTATATAGATACTGGTTTCATACTGGTTATATACCCGTCAAATAGGGAGTATGGACGGGTTATCTATGAAGGGAAAACCCATGAGGAGCAATAGAAATCCATAGAACGATCAGGTAAAAGAAAAAGCCCTCCACGTGGGGAGGGCTCAGTAAGCTATCGTTTACTTTCCCAGTTCCCTTTTGGGGCTGGGGATGTGCGGGTTTATTTCTTCTTCAGCTCCGCGGCCAGGTACTGGTCCAGGGCAGCCACCATAGAGGGCGCCTGGGGTTGGGGCGCTTTGATGCCCAGGGGCAGGCCGGCTTCTTCCACCGCCTTGGAGGTATTGCCGCCAAAGGCACCGATCACCGTTCCGTTGGGCTCGTACTTCGGCAGGTTGTCGAACAGGCTCTTCACGCCGCTGGGGGTAAAGAAGCAGATGACGTCAAAGTTGCCCTTGGTCAGCAGGTCCTTTACATCGTTGCTGACGGTGCGGTACATGAAAGCAAGGGAATGGTCGCAGTTGTTCGCTTTCAGCCAGCCGGTTATTTCGCTGTCCTGCTGGTTTTCGGAACACACATAGAGGAACTTCTCGTTGCTCTTATGCTTGTTGATGACGTCGAAGAGACTCTTGTTGGAGCCGTCGGCGCCATAGAACACTTTGCGCTTGCGGTAGAGAATAAACTTCTGCAGGTAGAGGGCCACGGCCTCGGTGATGCAGAAATATTTGGTATCCTGCGACACTGATATACGCATTTCCTCGCAGGTCCGGAAGAAGTGGTCGATGGCATGGCGGCTGGTCAGGATGACGGCCGTATGCTGCTGTATATCAATCTTATACTTACGAAAATCTTTGGCAGGAATAGCTTCCAGCCTGATAAAGGGCTGAAACTCCAGCTCAATGTCGTATTTCCTGCCCAAATCAAAGTAAGGAGACTTATCGCTTTCAGGTTTGGGTTGTGTGATCAGGATCCTCTTTGAGTGCTTAATAGATGATCCAGCTTTAGAAACCTCGTTTTTTACCATATGCGGTCCGGCTATATATCAGCAAAATTAAGAATTTAAGCTAAGAACTGAAACAACAGTTTGTTAATCAACAATAATGGGGCGATTTCAAAGGCCGCCAGGTAGATCAGGAAATGTAAAAACTCCAGCTTCACCAACCGGTACACCGACATATAGGATAGGTAGAACCGGTAGAGGAACAGGCCACCCACCACGATGAAACTCAGGGTGAGCGCCACCTGCGCGATCTCGGGTGATGAAAAAGCCAGCAACGCAATGAAGGGCAGCAGCACGATACCAATGATCTTATTGGTGGTAAAGACCACGAACGTATAGGCATCGGTTGCGTCGCTGAGGCGCAGCAGCCAACCCATAATCTTGAGCACCAGGAACTTGCCCAGGTAGATCAGGGTAAGACCTAAGGAACTATACAGGATCAGGAGCCAGAAGTTGAACTGCCGGCCCAGCCCGTAATGGTCGAAAACGAGGGCCAGGTAAACCCCGCCGCTGATGATGAATAATATATTGAGCAGCAGAGAAGGTAGGGGTGCCGCCATGAGCTGTTCTTTCACCTGCCGCTGCTTGATGGTGGTGCGGAAAAACAGTTTGGACAGGTCCTGCAGGTAGCGGCCAAACGTGTTGCGGATGAGGGCGAAAAAGATGAGCAGTCCCACGAGACTGTAAAAGAAGGCTTCCTTGCCTTTCCACTCCTTTTCGGTGATAATGAGCCGCACGGGGTCGGTAAAGCGCACAAAGGGGTGGCGCTTATAGACCAGGGTATCGTAGCGCTGGGGACCAATCTCCATGCGGGGTAGCAGGGAGTCGATATTTAGGGTATCAGGCCGGAGGCTATCGATCCGCGGCAGCGTATCCACGGCCACCCGGGGGGTGTCGGGACGGCGGAGGGTATCGGTCTGGGCCGGGCACAGGTAACCCAGGAGAATCAGTATAAAGAGTATATAAACGCGCAATACAGGAATTTGGAGGCACAAAAATATCGTGCGAAGCCCATCCTACACCACTCTCTCTAAAAATAGTTTATAAACCCGAGGTGCACCTTCGATTGCCGCAGGTTGAAGGCCGCGTCTTCACGCTTGCCCAGCGCCCATACGAGGTTAAAGATGCCGGCCTTGGTTTCGAAAGCGGCACCCACCCCTGTGCCTAAATAAATGTGGTCGTCCTTTTCAGTATTAAGAAAGCGGGCCCAGCCCCCGTCGGCAAAGACAAAGAAATTGGAGTTCTGCCCAATGAGGTAGCGGTATTCCAGGGTGCCTATGGTGTAGTGCGATACGTAGAGGCTTTCCTCGTCGAAGCCCCGCAGCAGGCGGTAGCCCCCGATTGGGAACAACTCGTTGCGGAAGGTGTTGCCGCTCTCGTAAAGCCCGGCCTGCACGCCGGTCTTGAAGGTGCTTTGTTTGCCCAGGGGGAAATAGCGGGCAGCCTGCAGGGTGGCGCGGGCCTGGTAGGTGCGCAGCTTGACGGTGTCGTAGAGGCTCTCGAACTTAAAGGAAGGGTTCGAGGGGTCCTGCAGCTCGAGCACCTGGTTGTTCTTGCGGATCCGCTTGGTGCCCGCAGAAGTGGTCAGGATAAATTCGGTGCCCCGCTGGGGATTGTAGCGGTAGTTGGTGGTATTGACCTCGTAAGTGACGCCCAGGTTGTTGGAGCTCACGTCGGCCTCCCGCGGCAGCTGCCGGCTGAAGATGACCTGCTGGGCGTTGATGCCGTTGACGATGGTCTGGCGGCGCTGCAAAAAGATGGTGGCCGACTGCGATCCGCCCATGCTGTAGGTGGCTCCCAGCTGCAACACGATATTCAGGAACGTACTGTCTTTGCGGAACATATCGAAGTTGAAGTTCAGGCCCACGGGCGAGCGGAACACGTAGGGATGGGCGTACAGCAGGTTGAGCCGCGGCGACTGTAGCTGGAGTTGCTGCCAGTTGAGCCCTATGGTCTCCCCCGCCCCCAAAGAGTTGCGCAGCAGGATATTAGCCTCCCCGGTAAAGAGGAATTTCTTTTTGGCCGACTGGTCGCTGTTGGGAAGAAAGCCCACCAGGGCGTTGATCTGTGAGTTCTTTTTGTTCTTGAGGTAGAGGTTGAGCACCGATCCCGTACCTAACAGGGTAAGATCGGAAGGCTTTTGCTCCTGCACATAGGGCAGCTCGGAGAGCCTTTTTGAAACCGTCATCAGCTTCCTTTTATTATAGGTGCTGCCGTTGGTGATCTCGAGGTAGCGCTGCAAAAACTCGTTATCGATGCGGGCATCGCCATACACCCGGATGCTGTCGATCTTATACACGGGACCCCGGTCGATGCGCAGCACACCGCCCACCTTCTCTCCCTCCAGCTGAATGCTGTCGAGGAATATGCGGGCAAAGGGGTAGCCTGTCTCTTCGAGGTGGTTGAGTATCCGCTCCTGCCACTCCTGCAGGGAGGTAAAGGAAAGAGGGGTATTGGAAAAGGTGGCGCCTTTCCAGCGCACGGCGTCCAGCACATCGTTGTCGGCAGGCCGGGTGGCGATATGCGCCCACTGGTAACGGGCGCCCAGGAACAGCTGCACCACCGCCTGCAGGGAATCGAAGCGCATGCTGTCGACAGCGGCCGAAATAAAGCCCTGGCTTTGCAGGGTAGCCGGTAGCTGGTAGATGTAATCAATGGCGGCGCTGCGGGTCGGGAACTCCCTTTGCAGGGCAGCGCTTTCTTTCTGGTCTGCGGAGTCCACCACCTGGTACTGCACGGGGTAAGGCAACTGGGCAGCAGCCCACCCTCCCAGCAGCAGCATTAACAATATTGGTAGTACACGGTGGTTTAACTTCGCCATCTCAGGAACGTAAAATTATCAGGCAGCAATCAATATAGAACGCGTTTGGCAGGAATTTATTTGCATATACCCTTTTGTAAGCAGGCGTGCAGCTACTGCAACTTCCATTTTACCACCTCCCTCCGCTATAAGGACGACCTGGTGAAGGCCCTTTGTAAAGAACTGGAGCTGCAGCAGGATTACCTGCAGGGCGAAACCCTCCAAACCATCTACTTTGGTGGTGGCACCCCCAGCCTCCTTTCCCTGGACGACTGCCGGCAGGTGCTGGACACCATCCGCAGCCTCTATCCCGTAAATAGGGAAGCCGAGATCACCCTGGAGGGTAACCCCGACGACGTGACGATGGAAAAGCTGGCCGGCTGGAAGGAAGCCGGCATCAACCGCCTGAGCGTGGGGGTGCAGTCATTTTTCGAAGAGGAGCTGCGCTGGATGAACCGCGCCCACAACGCCGGGCAGGCCCACCAGTGCATCGAAAACATACGCAAGGCCGGCTTTACCAACTACACCATCGACCTTATCTACGGCTCCCCCCTCCTCTCCGATGAGCAGTGGGAGCAGAATGTGCAAACCGCTATAGGCTATGGCGTGCCCCATCTCTCCTGCTATGCCCTCACGGTGGAAGAGCGCACGCCCCTTTTCAAGCAGATCACGCAACAGGTGAAGGAGGACGTGGACAACGACAAGCAGGCCCGGCAGTTCCTGCTGCTGATGCAGTGGCTGCGCGCCGCTGACTACGAGCACTACGAGGTGTCAAACTTTGCACGCCCGGGCTTCCGAAGCCGGCACAACTCCTCCTACTGGCGGGGCGAGAAGTATCTTGGTATTGGCCCTTCGGCTCATTCCTACGATGGTCGCGCCCGCACCTGGAACATTGCCAACAACAATGCCTATATACAGGCCATCAACAACGGCAAGGTGCCGGGCGAAACCGAAGCGCTCACCGACGTACAGCGCCTCAACGAATACCTCATGATCTCCTTGCGCACCATGGAAGGAGTGGACCTAGCCCAGGTGGAAAGCGGTTGGGGGAAAGACACGGCAGTCCGCCTGGAGCAGCAACTGGGCCGCTACATAACGCATTCTTTAGTTATCCGCAACGGCAGCTGTTTCTCCCTCACCGATGAAGGCATGCTGAGGGCGGATGGAATAGCGAGTGACCTGTTTTCCCCCAACCCCTAAAGGGGAGTGAAACAAGCACACAAGGCCTACTTAAGTACACTTAAGAACAAAGCCCTCAGCACAAGACTGAGGGCTTTGTTCTATAGAATATGTTTCATTGCAGGCTCCATCATTCACCATTCACCATTCACCACTCACCATTCACCGCCTAGATCAGTGCCTCTTCTATTTTAGCAAACCCTTCCTCCGGCAGCAGCTTCTCCCATAGCACCCGGTAGACCGTTTCGGCAATGGGCATCTCGGCACCTACCTTCTGGTTGATGTGGTACATACACCGGGAAGCATAATAGCCTTCCGCCACCATGTTCATCTCCAGCTGCGCCGACTGCACGGAGTAGCCCTTGCCGATCATGGCGCCAAAGGTCCGGTTGCGGCTGAAAGGCGAATAGCAGGTCACCAAAAGGTCGCCCAGGTAAACCGAAGCTGCATAGTTGGGAGTCTTTCGGTGCGTGACCGGGTCTTCGCCGTCGTGCTCCCCCACTACCATGTGCTGCACCCCTACCTTACGCAGGAAGACCGCCATTTCATCGGCTGTGTTGGCGATGTATACACTGAGGAAATTGTCGCCGTATTCCAGACCGTGCGCAATCCCCGCACCAAGGGCATAAATGTTCTTCAGCACCGCGGCATACTGCACGCCCAGGATATCATGGTTGGTGACTGTGTTGATGTAGGGCGTCTTAAAGTAACCGCTGATGGTTTCCGTCATCGCTTCATCCACGCCCGAGAAGGTGAGGTAGGAAAGCTTCTCGGCCGCCACCTCTTCGGCATGGCAGGGACCCATCAGGGCAAAGTATTGCTCCAGGGGAAAGTCAAAGTGTTCTTTCAGGTAGTCGTTCAGCAGTACATCCGGCCCGGGTACTATTCCCTTTATGGCCGATACTATTTTCTTCTCCCGGAGCAGTGGCTTGTCCACGCCGCCCAGCACGTCCTGTATAAAAGTCGAAGGCACGGCCAGCACCAGCACATCGGAGTTGCGGATCACATCATTGATGTCGTCGGCTACCTGCAGTTGCGCTGTATTAAAGTAGGCCGAG
>DASWYM010000201.1:0-8613 GCA_036404975.1 Chitinophagaceae bacterium | reverse complement strand
GCCGCGGATGTCGTCTTCGGTGAACGTTCCGCTGCTGATAGAAGGGCGCGTGGCCAGTACGGCAAAGATGATGGCCAGGGTGCACACCAGGGCCAGCAGCAGGGTGGGGAGCAATAAGTGGGGAAAATATTCCAGTCGTCCCAGCAGTACCGAGAACATGATGGAGATGATGATGGAGTTGATGGTGATCATGATATTGGCCTTGTTGTCGGCCATCTCGCTTAGCTGGATATGGTTGTTCGACGTGGTGCGGAAGATGGTCTGTATACCGCGCTCGGCTTCTTTTTTCTTCAGGGCCAGCTCTTTCACGTGGTCCCTGGAGGGCTCTGCTTCTGCATCAAAGGTGTAGGGGGATAGTTCCATTTCTTCGGTGTGTTTTACTTCCTTAGGTTGTTTCTTCCGTAACAGCCGTATCCATTCCTGCTTTCGGGGTTCCTGTATCTGCTGGGCATAATCGGTAAAATACTGGTGGGTTTCCAGGAACTCGATATTGCGTTGCCGCCATTCCTTTTTGGAGAACTCCTTTTTAAAGTAATATTCCTGTTCCTGCTTCAACTGGTCGTTGATTTTCTTGTAGTCGGCGCTGCCTAGGTGGAACAGGTCGGCGTCGCACATGATCTTCTCTACCTGGCTCAGAGGCGACTGTGGCATATGGGTTGCTTGTATACAGGACGACACTCTTTGAATAACCTGTGGATCAACGTTACGCTCACCAAGGAATTCAGAGGCCAGGCGGATACTTTCTTTTTCGTGTTCTTCGGCCCGGCCACTGCTAAACCCGGTATCGTGAAACCATGCTGCCAGCAGTAAAACAAATTGGTCTTCGTCGTTCAGGTTATAATGGGCGGCCAGTTCTTTGGCGGCAGCTACCACCTGCTGGGTGTGCCCCAGGTTGTGAAAAAGAAAGTGCGGGTCAACCTTGTTGCGATAAAGATGCGTTACGTATTCCTGGGCCTGTTCTAATACCTGGCTTTGCTGTTCGTTCATATAATGGGTTATTACTTTATAAATTTAATCGAATCATGATTGTCCTGATGCATAAGTTGCTTACCAAATTCCTGCCATGCACCGTACTGGTAGTTCTGTTCACCTCCTGCGAGATGTTCTGGTCCCCCCATTCGCCCCACGGCTATATCCTGCCCAAGCCCCACCGCATCATACTGGATAAGAAACTGAACGAGATCTCCGGCATGTCGTTCCTGCCCGGCGAAAATGCGATGTTGGCCATTGCCGATGACAAGAAAAAGGTTTACAAACTCTCGCCCGAAGGGGCGATCTCCGACTACTTCGAGGAAGACTTTGCCAAAGAACAGCAAGACTTCGAAGATGTAGTGGAAGTAGACGGGGTCGTATATGCATTGGTCAGTGATGGCACTATCATCGCGATGCGCAGTATCGACAGCGGTCTGGTGGTCACCAATCATACCTTTCCCTCGGAGGAGAAAAATGACTTCGAAACCCTGTATTATGATCCTGCCGCGCGCGGACTCATCATGTTATGCAAATCGTGTGCCTTCGAAAAAAAAGGCGCCCGCACCGCTTTCCGCTTCGATCTGGCTACCCAAAAGTTTGATAATCAACCTTATTACACTATCCAGAGCAGGACGGTGGCCGACATCTTGAAGGACGGCAAGATCGATTTCAACCCCTCGGCGGCGGCCATCCATCCCATAGAGAAAAGGCTTTATATATTGTCCTCCGCCGGCCTGCTCCTGGTCATTGCCGACACCAAAGGGGTGGTCCAGGAGGCCTTTCGCCTAAAGCCCAATTTCTACCCCCAGGCCGAAGGCATTGCTTTTGCATCTAATGGCGATATGTTCGTATCCAATGAAGCGAAATATGGTAAACCATCCTTACTAAAAATCACTTATAAGCACAAATGACACGAATTGTATTTGCTCTTACCCTGACCGTCTTTTTAGTTTTTGCGGGTGCAGCCCAGGTGGATTCTGTGCGGCACCGGGTGTTTCTGGTCGGCGACGCAGGGAACCTTTTTGGTGATACCCACCCCGTGGCCGAATGGCTGAAGAAGAACGTGGACTGGGACGATACCCGCAACCGCCTTATATACCTCGGCGATAACATCTACCCCGGCGGCCTGCCCTTCGAGGGGGAGGCGGGGCACGATTACTCCAAACAGGTGATCGATGCCCAGATTGACGTGGTTAAAGGCAAAAAGGCCGAAGCCCTCTTTGTGATGGGCAACCACGATTGGTGGAACGGCAAGATCGGCGGTTGGGAACGGGCCATGTACCAGGAGGACTATATCAATGGCCTGCTGGAGAAAAATATCAAGGCCCTGCCCATCAATGGCTGCCCAGGCCCCGAAATGATCGAAGTGGATTCGCTGCTCACCATCGTGGCCATGGACAGCCAGTGGTTCCTGCATATCCACGACAAGCCGGGCGTGGGCTCTACCTGTTCGTCAAAAACCCCCGATGAGTTCAGTACCGAGCTCAATGAGATCTTCCAGTCACAGCCCAATAAACTGGTGATCGTAGCTATGCACCATCCCATTCACACCCACGGGGTGCACGGCGGGGCAGCCTACAACATAAAACACCACATCTTCCCGCTGGCGGAGGCCGTACACGGCCTGTATATACCGCTGCCGGTGATCGGCTCTATTTACCCCATAGCAAGGGGCATCTTTGGCAACATACAGGACGAGAACCACCCCCTGTACCGCTCTATGGCCAATACGGTGTTCGATGCCGTCAAAACCAACGTGCTGAAGAACAACCGCAACATCATTACGGCGGCCGGCCACGACCACAGCCTGCAATTGCTGTTGCACGACAGCATCTACCAAGTGGTCAGCGGTGCAGGCTATGAGCTGTCGCGGGTACGCACCTCCCACCACAACGAAGACCTTATTTATTCCGACGTTTCCGCCTTTGGACTGGTGGCCCTGGAAATTACGAAGAGCGGCAAGGTCACCAGTAAGTTCTACACCGTTAACAGTAAGGACTATAGCACTCCCAACTTCTCCAAGGATCTCTTTACCCTGAAGAAGGAGCCCTCCTTGCTAAGAGATACAGTACGTCACCCCTTGCCTCCCTTCGTGGTACAGCCGGCAAATGCCCAGCTGGAAGGCGGCTTTCTGACCAACCTGTTGGTGGGCAAGAACTATCGCAAAGAGTGGACTGCGCCGGTAAAGATGCCGGTGATCGACCTGGCAGTGGAAGAGGGCGGGCTCACCCCTGAGCGCATGGGCGGCGGCAAGCAAACCCGCTCGCTGCGCGTGGTGGACAGTACCGGCAAGGACTGGCAATTGCGCTCCATCCAGAAGTACCCCGAAGCTGCTATACCGCCCGATCTGCGGCAGACCTTTGCCCGAGATATCGTGGAAGAGGGCATATCGGCTTCTTATCCCTATGGCTCCCTGTCGATGGAGCCCTTTCTGAAGGCTGCCGGCGTGCCCGTGCTGCGCCGTAAGCTGGTGTACATTCCCGACGACCCGCAGCTGGCCCGATTCCGCGACGGGTTCAAAAATATGCCCGCCATCCTGGAAGAGCGGGAGCCGGCGGGTGTGAAAAAGACCGACAACACCGACGAAGTGATACTGAAACTGGCCCGGGACAACGATGACCACATCGACCAGGCCTCGGTGTTGCGCGCCCGCCTGCTCGACAACTTTGTCATGGACTTCGACCGGCACGAAGACCAGTGGCGCTGGGCTACCCGCGACACCGGTAAGGGAAAGCTGTATTATGCTATCCCCCGCGACCACGACCAGGTATTCTTCCGCAGCGAGGGCATTATCCCGCGCTTTGCTGCCAAACCGTGGTTTGTACCCGAGCTTCAGGGCTTTAAGGCAAAGGCCCGTAACATCAAGACCTTTAACCGTCCTGCCCGCAACTTCGACCGCTTTTTTATAAACGAGCTGGACAAGCAGGCCTGGGAACGCCAAATCGATACGTTCCTCAATGCCATGACCGACGACGTGATCGAGCGTGCCCTGCGCCAGCAGCCGCCCGAACTCCATGACGGGCGCATGAACGACATCATCAGTACCCTCAAGAAAAAGAGAGAATACTTCCGCGACGACATGATGGAGTATTACCGCTTCCTTTCGCGGCACGTGAACGTGGTGGGTTCCAACCAGCGCGAACTGGTGAAGGTGAGCAAAAACGGGGACGGTAGCGTGCGGGTGCACACCTACAAGATCGATAAGGAAGGTAAGGTGGCTGACCCCATCTACGACCGTGTATTTGATCCCAAAGTGACCGACGAGATCCGCATCTATGGTCTCGGCGACGATGACCGATACGAGATCGAAGGCGGCCATACCCCTATTAAGACGCGAATTGTGGGCGGCTCGGGTAATGATGAGTTTATCAACAACGGGACTGGTGGCCGTGTCCTGATCTACGATGCTACGTTCGAAAAGAATACCGTTTCGGGCAACACGGACGGGCTGCGCAACATGATGTCCGACCACCCCAGCATCAACCGTTACAACCGCCTCGGCTATAAATACGACTTTATCAATCCCGGTGTGGCCGTGGCCTGGAACATCGACGACGGACTGTTCGTAGGGGGACAATTTGAGTATACCCGCCAGATCTTCCGCAAGGAGCCCTACGGCATGCGCAACTACATCTCGGGTACCCGTGCCTTTAAGACCGGTGCCCTGCGCTTCCGCTACGAGGGCGACTTTATCCAGGTCTTCGGTAACCAGGACCTGCTGCTTCGCGCCGACTACCGTGGCCCGGTGAACGTCACCAATTTCTTCGGTTTAGGTAACGAGACCAGGTTCGTCGACGATGGGGTGAAGGACGAAGATTATTACCGCGTGCGCTACAACTTCCTCACTTCGTCGGCCCTGCTACGCCGCCGGCTGCAATCCTGGATGCGTATTCACTACGGTGCGACCTTCGAGTCGTTCCGCGTGGAAAGAGGCGAGAACGAGGGCAAGTACCTGATGGAGGAGTATGTCAACAACCCGGTCAATGGCATAGAGGTGGACAAGTTCTTCGACAGCAAGATGTTCGCCGGTGGTCACTTCCGCCTTGACATCAACTCGCGGAATAACCAGTCTATTCCAACCCGCGGCTTTTTGATGGACTTTAATGTGCGCCCCATGATGAACCTGAGTGGCGGCAGCAATGCACTGGTGCGCTCCGACCTGGATATGCGGGTCTATGCCAGCCTCTTTTCTTTTCCACGCCTCGTGCTGGCTTCCCGCCTCGGCTGGGGCCGCAACTATGGCGACTTTGACTTCCCCCAGGCCTATTCGCTCAGCGGTACGGAGAACCTCAGGGGCTACCGCCGCGACCGCTTTGCCGGCCGCAGCCGCCTGTTCAACAATACCGAGCTGCGCTTTAAGCTGGCCGACTTTAAAACCTACCTGTTCCCCGGCTCTTTTGGCCTGCTGGTCTTCAATGATGTGGGCCGCGTATGGCTCGACCATGAAAACTCCAGCGACTGGCACGTGGGTAATGGCATTGGCATCTGGCTGGCACCTATCAACCGCTTTGTTATTGCCGCCCACCTGGCACGCTCCAAGGAAGAAAAGGGAATCCCTTACGTCACCTTCGGCTTCCAGTTCTAAGCGGTATCAACGCTCAACCTCTTACAACCCTGCACAAGCAGGGTTGTTTTTTTGAAGTAAATCGTGAAAACCTCATTACCGGGACCTCTGTAATCTGCAGCATAGGTCCCCTTTAGCCACAGATCCGCAATGTCAAAGAACTAATGGATAAGCACTTTTGCTTCTCCAATACAAAGTTCTTCAACATAGCCCAGCTAAAGAAGTAGGATAGGTCTACAAGCGTCTATACTTCCTATTATTTCCTATTTTGGGTCTATGGGAAATTGAAAGAACCCGGATTTGGGGGGATTAAATGGATTTACAGGTTTAGGGAACCCTTAAAGAATCTGCGCTTATCTTAAGGATCATAAAGATCCGCGTTCCTTCTCTTCGTGTAATTCGTACTAATTCGTGTTTTTCTCTCTTCTGTGCCCTCTGCGCGAAACCCTCCTAATCCCCAATCCCTAGTTCCTCATCCCTTTCAGGTACGCCCTGCTCGCCTCCTCTACCAAAGCAGTTTGCGCGCTCTGCAGTTCATCATCGCTGATGTTGCGCACGTGGGTATAACTCTTGCCGTTCCAGCGATAGAGCGGGAATTCAAATCCAGGCCCGGCGATCACCAGCTCGGGAAAGCCGTTGCTTTTGGTGTCGAGGATCACGGCAATGCCGCCGGCCACCTCTTCCTGCAAGGCGTACTCCCCGGCGCTGTTCCTAATGAAAAGGGCCACGCCCTCGCCGGTATTGCCAAAGAGCAGCCCGTCCATAATCACGAACACTTCCTCCATGCCGTCCTTGTTCAGGTCAACAGGGTAGGCCTTGGCGCCCACGTCGAAGCCATCCATGCGGAAGCCTTTTTTGTCGGCCGCCACTTGCAGGCCCAGCTTGCGGAACAGCGTGTTCTTTTGAGCAGGGGTAAGCTTGGACCCTGATTGGAGGAACAGGATCCGGGCACCTTCCATCAGGGTGCCGGCGTCGGTGCGGCCGGCAGGTGTGGGGCGGCCCTGGGCTACAGAAAAGAAGCTGGTGAGAAGAAAAGCGGCAGTATAAAGAAACCGGGTCATGATCGTCAATTTAGAGGTGGTGTGCAGGACACGGGATCGTGAGGGTCAATGCCGGAATGCACCATTCAGAGGGGGAGGCTTTGCGTAGGGGAGACAGCTTTTAATGGGACAGGAGTATAGCTGTCATAAAGGTAATACGAAAGAGATACATTCGGAAAAGGAACGCAAAAAAGCGGAGCGGCCTTTACTCCCTTTTCAGCGGTCCTTTCCGGGGGATGATGTTAAAGAAGGTATCACTTTCAGAAGCCGGCAGGAGGCCCCAGTTGGTCGATACAAACGTACTGATTCCATCAATCGAGTTAAGGTCCACTAGGATGAGTTCGGGGTGGTCCACTGGCTTCTCGTTGATACACACTCTTAATGTGCGCTGCCCGGCTGGAACGTCGTAATAGTCATAAAGGCCGTTTATCGTTAGCATGCGGGTGTTGTTCTTTGGGGTGATCACGATGACACCGTTCCTGCCTCTAACGCCCCATTTCATAGTGGCCGCCTTATCCTTCAGTACGTTGATGCTCTCTATATTCGAAGGTTCCAGCACCAGGTACTCCGGTTGGGTAGCAAAGGTATCGACCACCACCAGGGGCTTTGCCGAGTCATTCACCGGGGTGGCGCAAAAGATCCTTATGGTGGTGGGTTGCATAGGAAGCTGTGGGGCATTTTGGGCGAAAGTCGGGCCGCTAACCAGGGAGGCAATGAGCAGGCAGTAAACAGGTGAACACATTGTTACATAAGTTGGAAGTACCCCTAATGTACGACTGCTTCTTTGAAATGGCAATATAGAGTATGTTTAAAGCCGCCTGAACTCCTCTTTGGTCATTTCCCACAGGCGCACGGGTTGCTCAAAGTTGATCCATCCCGGCGTGGTTACGTACTCCTTTACCGGGCGGAAGCCTGCTCGTTCCAGTACGCGGTTGGGCGCGGTGTTCAGCGCATAGGGTTCGCAGTAAAGGGTCTGCAGTTCATAGTTGGAAAAGTAGTAGGGGAGGCTCAACCGGATGAATGGAACGCCATAGCCTTTCTTCCTTACCTCCGGGTGCCAGAGGTGC
Source organism: Chitinophagaceae bacterium (assembly GCA_036404975.1). GTDB lineage: Bacteria > Bacteroidota > Bacteroidia > Chitinophagales > Chitinophagaceae > Flavisolibacter. The sequence goes on along the minus strand of DASWYM010000201.1, from coordinate 970 downwards.
AGGTGCATATAGGCCTCCTGCCCGTACACGATCTTGTTGATGTTGGAGTGCCCCACGGACTTGCCGTCCACTTCCCAGATGAGGGCGTACGACTTCTTCTCCTTCAGCGGGGTGGCCAGTTGCTCGTTCAGCATCTGCTGCCACTCTTCGCGGGTAGGCATCTTTGATATGTCCACTCCCATTCCCTCCAGGTAGGCCCTGTCGGCGTTGAGCCAGTAACCGGCAATGGCGTCAATGTCTCCGGTGCGCAGTTCCCTTACGGAAAGGGTGGGTGCAGTCATGCTGGGGCTTTTTGTGTACCGTAAAATTAGTAATCCTGCTTCCATTTATACCTGGACGCTTATGTGTCGCAGGTGATATCATCCCACTCTTGTTCCGAGTAATTCGTCAGCCAGTTCAGGGCATAATGCCTTTCGTAAACAGCGCCCGGGTGAGCACCCTTCATCGGCCGGTTGTTTATCCTTGCATCTACACAGGCCCAGTCGAGCCGGTAGTACAGGTCGCATGCATCGAGAATCTCCTGCTTCGTTCTGGTATCGTCAATAGAATTGATGAAGTCGTTGGGGTCTTTGCCGGGGCCTGCCGGGTAAATATCCGGGGAAATGGTGTCGAGGTTGCAGGGCTCGTTTGGCGAGCCGAGGTCCTCTACTTTTTTAAGGGCCCACATCAACGTCCATATGCCTTCGCACTTCCAGGTCTCATGCCTTTTTCGCTCTTCGGTAGGATAGGCTAAGAAGTCTTTTTCACCGGGAGTCACATAGTCCCATAGGTTGTATTTCTTCAGGTAGTGGGTTGCTTCTTTTCCCTGCAGGTGGTTAAAAGCAACCGGGTTGATACTGGCCAGCACGCACACCCTTTGGGCTATTTCTTTGGGTGTTCTGATTGTGGCCTCCTCTTCTGATTCCAGGTAGGGTAAATGGTTGTTGATTTTGATGTTCCATTTCCTGAGCAGGCCTTCACTTTTTGCTTT
>DASWYM010000200.1:0-4612 GCA_036404975.1 Chitinophagaceae bacterium | reverse complement strand
TTACTACTTTTTTCATCAGGTAAGTTTTTATACACCTGTGCATCACTGTGACACAGGTGCCGGTAGAATAAAATTGATTGTCTTTAAAAAACAGGCTGCCCATTCGACTGCAGCGATTTCTTATAGGTGTTGCCAAAGCGGTCTTTCACCACTATGCTCACCACGGCCTTCGGGTCCTGCACTTTGGCCCGGAACAGGTGATAGGTCGGTCCCGCGCTTAACCAGGAGTGCTTTTTATTTTTCCCGGGCTGGTAGAGCTGTCCCGCCAGGGGATCCACGCCCCAATAGCGTTCCATTTCACCCATCAGCTGATCGTTCTCGTACCACCACACCTTCCACAAAGGGTCGTAGTTGTACACGTTGGCGATGATATGGCCCGGGTGCAGGGTGTCGGCACCGGCGGGGTATACTTTCAGCTGCTCCTCGCGCGACGCATTCACACCTTTGAAGTACCAGGTGAGGCTGTCGCCGCTAACCTGGTAAACGGTGTACCCTTTGGGCGTACCGTCTGTGGCCACCTCGCCCTGCCACCAGGCACCGCTGGCCGCCGCATGCATATGCTCCAGTATATTGGGCGCGATCACCGTGTTCCACTGGTTGTGGCTGTGCCCGGCCATGATGTGTACGTTATAAGGCGCCAGTATCCGGTACAGCTCGTGCTTGTTCATCACCGAGTTGCGCATCCTGGATCCATATTCCCCCCGGGGCGAGTCGCCATAGGTGCTGGGAATGTGCATGGTCACCACCACGGTGCTGCCCTTCGCTACCCTCGCGAGGTCATGCTCGAGCCACCGCAGCTGGTTTTCATCCAGGTACCCCATGTACTGGTAGGAATCGCCATAATAAAACACACTCTTCAGGGTGACGTAGTGCACCTTGCCCACGTTATACGAATAATACGCCGGCCCGAACTGGGCCTCGTAACTGCGGGTGGAACGTTCATCCGACCGCTTGTTGTAATCCATGTCATGGTTGCCGATCGCCTGGTAAAAAGGCACCCCGGTGGTGGCGGTGATCTCCTTGTACGGAGCAAACAGGTGCAGCCGGTCAAAGACGATATCACCGGCACCGATCGCATGAACGGGCACGGTACGGGCGAGGTCATCGATGGTCTTCTGCACATCTTTGGTCACCTCCTCCAGCAGGACCAGTTCACCGCTGTCCAGCACCTGGGGGTCGGCCCACACCACGAAGGCATGGTTCTCCTGGGAGCCGGGCACTTTGTGAAGCTCGAAGTTCCGGGTTTGCTTTGCGGCCGCCGGGTCAATGGCGGCATAGAATACAGGTACCCCCTCCACCACCGGCGAACGGTAGCCGGAAGGAAGCGAGTAGTACACAAAAGAACGGTCGGAGGTAGTGTGCAGCACATAGCGCCCCCGCTTATCGGTAGCCACGGTTGAAACGCCATCGGTCACGGCCACCCCGGGCACGCCCTTACCCCCGCTGACCACCTTACCCTTGACGGTGATATAGACAGGATTAGTAGCCCAAAGAGTCAGGGATATCAGGCAGAGGACTGCCAACCACACAATACGACTTACTGCTTTCATTTTCTGGTTTGTTTAGGAGCCTGCGCACGGCTGGATACCCAGCGGCGCGCAGGTCCGGTAAGAAAAACGGCCGGGAACCTTATTTAAGAACCCACATGATCTTGTTGATCTCATCGTAGCCATCGTATTGACGGTTCAGGGCTTCGATGAGGTTTTCCCGGTTATAGTTCGTTTCACTGCCGGGATACAGCCAGCGCATCGGGATGGCGCTGCGGTTGTTCTCGTTCAGGGAGGTAGCCGGGTTGATGGGGAACTCGGGGTATTGGTGGCGACGGTAGTCAAAATAAGCGGTCAGCGGGTCCTGCATAAAGTTCAGCAGGTAGCGCTGCAGCCAGATCTGGCGGAGCTGCTCGTCAGCCGTGGCGGCGAAGGCGGCTTCGCCGGTAAAGTAGTTATTGATGTACGCCTGGTCGATGGCCTTGCCGTGGGCATAAGAAGCCTTGGTGGCCATCAGGTGGCCCAGGGCGGCTTTCACCCCCGACTCATAATACTCCTGCGCCGACCCGGTAGTGATCCAGCCGCGCACCCGCGCCTCGGCCAGGATGAGCTGCTGCTCGGCATAGGTCATGATCATCCGCGGCTCGCTGGCTCCTTCCTTCAGGTAGCGCGAATTGAGCAGGGAGTACTGGTTGGCACTGTGGCCGGCATTCATGGCCGAATAATCCATCGACACGTCCACCCCTACATAAGCAGCCGGGTCTGATTCGGCTACACCGGCAGCCAGTTTAGCGCCGGCAGGGTCGGCCCAATAATACATCCGGCGGTCGTTGAGCTGCTTCAGGTTATCAATAACCAGGGAACTCACGATAGTCCGGCTGGTAAACAGGTCATTGGTACCCGACAAAGGGTGCAGGTTGACCGTCGTGTAGTTCAGGCCCAGGAAACCGGTATTGCCCTGCAGCAGGTTGCCGCCCGCCACTATTTCCGCAAAGCGGGGCTTGATGTTCAGCGAAGAGCCCTCGGCTTTTTTGCTCAGGGTCATCAGCACCTTGAGGGCAAAGGCGTTGCTGGCCCTTCTCCATTTGGCCGGGTCGCCATTGTACGGCGTGGGGTCACCGGCAAACGTCTGCCCCTTGGCGAAGAACTGGTCGGCTTCTTTTAACTCATCTAAAATACCTTTCAACACTTCTTCCTGCGTATCATACTTCGGCCGGTACACGCCGTCCATGCCCTGGTTGGCCTGCGAGTAAGGAATGTCGCCCATCTGCATGGTGAGCTGGTAGAACATATAAGCCCGTGAAAACTTCGCCAATCCCTTATACGAATCTTCCATTACGCTGCCCTTGGCATACTCCACCATCTTCTCCACATTGGTCAGCATGGTCATATACCCAAAGTCACCGCTGCCGAGGCTGTTGTACTGCTGGGCCATCTGTCCCTCGTTGGCATAACCAATATATTTGGCTACGGCATTATCCACCAGGAAAGCCTTGGCATCCCGCCCGTTGAAGCGCAGGTTGCGCAGGATTATATTGGTGGCCAGCATAGAGGAGCTCACCTCGGTAGTGGCATCGGGGTTATCATTCAGGTCGTCAAACTTCTGGCAACTGCTGAAAAAGGTCACCAGGAAAAGGGCGCCTATTCCTATATATAAAGAGATTTTTTTCATGAGATTCTTTTTAAAAATTAGGGTCTAGAAAGTAACGCGCAGGTTCATGCCCACATAGCGCAGGGAAGGATCGCTAAAGTTCTCACTGCCACCATCGGGGTCGGAATACTTGAAGTCCTTCGCCCACAGGAAAAGGTTTTGCCCGATCACCGACACCGAAATCCCCTGGGCGCTCAGCCTGGAAGACAAGCGCTGCGGCATGTCATAGGTCAGCGATGCTTCCCTGATCTTAAAGAAGGTAGTGCTGTACAGGTCCACCGGCGAGGGCGCACCGCCCCAGGCAGTTCCTTTATGCAGGCCTTCGATATACGACTTGTAGGTTACCGGCACATCGTTGGACGTAAACTTCCGCGTATCGCTGGTGATATTGCCATACGTGTCGTAGGTCACCGTACCGGACTGCACTTTCACGCCCTGGCCCGTATAATTCTTGGTGCCCGGCTGGGTGGCATCCTTGTAGCGCTCGGGAACAACGGAGTTGGGGTGCGAGCCGGCTCTCCACATATACATCTCTGTGGTTGTTTGAGCCAGGCCGCCGACACGGCCGTCCACCGCCAGTCCGAACGACCAGTTCTTATACTTCAGCTGCGTGTTGGCACCCCAGATCCAATCGGGGTCGGCATAACCGGCCTTGGAATCATAGGCCGAATACAGGGGCAGGCCGTTGTTGTGAATGATATTACCCTCGGGGTCGCGCAGGTAATCGCGGAAGGTGTAATGGTCGGCGCGCTCACCCACCTTCACCCAGGGCCTGTCGGAGGAGAAGGCCGAATCCAGCTTGGTATAGTAGCGGGCATACTTCGACCAGTTGGCCGATACATCCCATTTCCAGTCTTTGTTTTTGACCGGGGTCACCTGGGCAAATACCTCGACGCCTTTGCGGGAGATCTCCTCATCGATGTTGATGTAGTTGCTGGAGAAGCCGGAGGCCGGGCTGATACCCGTAGAGCGAAGGAAATCATACATCCGCTTTTTATAGAAAGACACGTCCAGGGAGGCCCTGTTCTTGTACAGGTTCACCGCGGTACCCACTTCAAACGTGGAGGCCGACTCGGGCTGCACATCCACCCCGCGAATGGAGGTAGGATAAGAAGCCGAGCTCAGGTTGCCCCAGGCGTTGTTGGTGATGGAGTACACCGAGTTGATCTGGTAAATACTGGCAGGCGTTTTCACCGATACCCAGGAGCCGCGGAGCTTCCACAGCGAAAGCCAGTTCATCCGGGGCAGTACTTCCGATACCACGAAGCTACCGGACAGGGATGGGTAGATATAAGAGCGGGTCGATTGCGGCAGCGTGGACACCCAGTCATTCCGCAGGGTACCTTCGGCAAAAGCGATGTTCTTATAGGAAGTGCCCAGGCGGCCAAACAAGCTGTTCACCTGGCGGCGGTAGATGTTCGACGCAACGTTCACCGGGTTAATGGAAGCCTTCAGGGAGTAGAAGCCGGGAACC
>DASWYM010000199.1:0-5521 GCA_036404975.1 Chitinophagaceae bacterium | reverse complement strand
GTGCAAATGAGGGGTCCGGCTAACGGGTAGAGAACGGTACAGGACCGTAGCATCCCTTATGCGGCCAGAATGGGAAATTTTAGGAATAAATAGGAAAAGATGGGAATAAAAGGGATCGGCATTTGGAAAGGGGGTAGCGGGAATAGTACCTTCAGAGGGATTAGGGATCAGGAATTGGGAATTAGGAATTGGGAATTAGGAGGGCTGCCGGGTTCTGGACGTACAGAGAGACGTGCCGGAGACGGGGCAGCGAAGGAAATAGGATTTTGAGGGAGTAGCAAGAGTGCTGCTCCCTGCTTGAAGCTTGCAGCTTGTGGTCCCGATGGCTATTGGGAGCAGCTTCTTTTTAGTTCTTTGACATGGCGGATCTGCGGGAGAGGGGACCTATCCTGTGGATTATGGAAGGTCCTGGTTGTGGTAGGTTGGCTAGGTACGGAATCGGGAGACTCTGTACAACAACTCTGTACAACTAATCAGCACAATGGCGGGCGGGGTGTTGTAGGCAGAAAGAGGAAATCAACGGTAACCGGGCATAAAAAGCCCGATGGGTAGCATCGGGCTTTTTATAACGTATGGGGTGTTAGCTCATTTTCAATTGGCAAATTGGCTAATTGCCCAATTATTTCCCGGTTACTGGCTGCTCCATGTCGTTGCGGAAGACCACCACGTTGTCGAACACGTCCACGAGCACGGGGTGGGCCTTGTCGATATCGCCGGCGAGAATCTTCTTGCTCAGGCCGTTGATGATCTCCTTCTGGATGAGGCGCTTCAGCGGGCGCGCTCCGTACTGGGGATCAAAGCCGTTATCTGCCAGGTAGTCGAGCAGGTAATCGGAGAACCGGAGCTGGATGCCGGTGGGGGCCACCAGGTCCCTCAGGTTGTTCAGCTGGATGCGGATGATGCCCCGGATCTCGGACTTCATCAGCGGCTGGAACAGGATAATCTCGTCCACCCGGTTTAGGAACTCGGGACGGATGTTCTGGCGCAGTACCGCCATCACTTCGGTTTTGGTGCGCTCGACCACTTCGTCCTTGTTGCGCTCGGTTACATCCTCAAAGTTGGCCTGGATGATATCGGAGCCCATGTTGGAGGTCATGATGATGATGGTGTTTTTAAAGTTCACCACGCGGCCTTTGTTGTCGGTCAGGCGGCCGTCATCGAGCACCTGCAGCATGATGTTCCAGACATCGGGGTGGGCCTTTTCGATTTCGTCGAGCAGCACTACCTGGTAGGGCTTGCGGCGCACGGCTTCGGTGAGCTGGCCCCCTTCTTCGTAGCCCACGTATCCCGGAGGGGCACCAACGAGACGGCTGACGGTATGCTTTTCCTGGTACTCGCTCATGTCGATACGAGTCATCATGTGCTCGTCGTCGAAGAGGTACCCGGCAAGGGCTTTCGCCAGCTCCGTTTTACCCACACCGGTTGTGCCGAGGAATATAAAGGAGCCGATCGGGCGCCTGGGGTCCTGTAGGCCGGCGCGGCTGCGGCGGATGGCATCGGCAATAGCCGTGATGGCCTCTTCCTGGCCAACCACGCGCTGGTGTAGTTCTTCTTCGAGATGCAGGAGCTTTTCACGCTCGCTCTGCAGCATTTTACTCACCGGGATGCCAGTGGCTTTGGCGACGCTTTCGGCAATGTCCTCAGCGTCCACTTCTTCCTTCATGAGGCGTTTGCTGTTCTGGCTTAGTTCGTTCAGGTGTCCCTGAAGGTCATTGATGGCCCCTTCCTGTTCCTTGATCTTGCCGTAGCGGATCTCGGCTACCCGGCCATAGTCGCCTTCGCGTTCAGCCTGCTCGGCCTGCTGCTTCAGGTTTTCGATTTCGGCCTTGGCATTCTGGATCTTTTCCACCAGCTCTTTTTCTTCCTGCCACTTGGCTTTCAGGGTGTCGCGCTCTACGGCCAGGTTGGCGATCTGGGTATTGAGCTCTTTCAGCTTGTCTTCATCGTTTTCACGCTTGATGGCTTCGCGCTCGATCTCCAGCTGGCGGATGCGGCGCTCCAGTTCGTCCAGCTCCTCGGGCATGGAGTTCATCTCGAGGCGTAGCTTGGCCGCACTTTCATCAATGAGGTCAATGGCCTTGTCGGGCAGGAATCGATCGGTAACGTAACGAACGGACAACTCCACGGCGGCGATGATGGCTTCGTCCTTGATGCGCACGTGGTGGTGGGTCTCGTAGCGGTCCTTCACGCCGCGCAGGATAGAAATAGCGTCTTCGATGCTGGGCTCGTCGATCATCACCTTCTGGAAACGGCGCTCAAGGGCCTTGTCTTTTTCGAAGTATTTCTGGTATTCGTTGAGCGTAGTGGCACCAATGGCTCTCAGTTCACCACGAGCGAGGGCGGGTTTGAGGATGTTGGCGGCGTCCATAGCCCCTTCGCCACCACCGGCACCCACCAGGGTGTGGATCTCGTCGATAAACAGGAGGATCTCTCCTTCGGAGGTGGAGACTTCCTTCACCACGCCCTTGAGGCGTTCTTCAAATTCACCCTTGTACTTGGCGCCGGCAATCAGCTGGCCCATGTCGAGGGCATAGATGATCTTGGACTTAAGGTTCTCGGGCACGTCGCCGTTGACGATACGCATCGCCAGCCCTTCGGCAATAGCAGTCTTACCCACACCGGGCTCACCCACCAGGATGGGGTTGTTCTTGCTGCGGCGCGACAGGATATGGGGGGTGCGGCGGATCTCTTCGTCGCGGCCGATAACAGGGTCCAGCTTACCCTGGCGGGCCATCTCGTTCAGGTTTTTGGCGTATTTGTTCAGCGCGTTGAACTGGGTTTCCTGCGTCTGGGAGGTCACAGTAGCGCCCTTGCGCAGGTCGTTGACGGCGGCAATAAGGCCTTTTTCGGTGGCGCCGAAGTCTTTCAGAAGCTTGGCTGTATTGTCGTTCCCCTGCATAATGGCCAGGAGCAGGTGTTCGGGGGTAATGAATTCATCACCAAACTGCTTGATCACCGCGCCGGCGCGCAATACTACGTTGTTGGCATCGCGGCTGATGGACTGGGCTGGCTCGCCACCGCTAATTTTGGGCAGGCGGGCAATTTGCTCCTCCAGCTTAGTGTCCAGTTGCTGAAGGTTTACCGAATTCTTCTTCAGCAGGAATTCCACGGGAGAATCCTGCTGGTCCAGCAACGCTTTGAGCAAATGTTCCGTCTCAATATTGCTGTTAGAATGGTTAAAGGCAAGTTGCTGGGCCTGCTGGATGGCTTCAGCTGCCTTTATGGTGAAGTTGGATAAGTTCATAGCTAAAATATTAGGTCTGGGATAAGTAATTTTATCCTAGGTTGCACAAAAGCGATTCCAACCCCTCATAACCGGTAATAATGTCATATAATCTCCTTCGTAACTGCCTGATTTACAGTTTTATTCTCATGAACCTGTTAGTATTTCAGGAAGCTGGCGCGCAATTTTCGCGCACCGACCTGGATAATATTGTCAACGAAAAGGCCAGGTCTTTAAAGACCGACGTGGTGCTCATTGTTGCCAATAAGGATACCACGGTTTACCAGAAAGACTCCAAGCTCTTTAGTGCTGCCCGGGGGCAGGCACCTATCGGCGCTTCCAGCCAGTTGCTGACCACCGTGCTCCTTCTCCAACTGGTGGAGGAGGGGAAGATCTCCCTGGATGATAAGGTGGCGGCCTACCTGCCGGTATTTGAAAAGTACGGGAAGAACTATATCACCATCCGTCATTGCCTGACCCACCAGATGGGTATACAGACGGAGGTGAAAATGAAGCTGCTGAACCGGAAGAAGACGGCCTCGCTGGAGGAGGAAGCCACCCTTTTCGCTGCCCGCGAGATCCAGGCCAACCCCGGAACCGAATTCCGCTATAATGAAGGCGGCTTTGCCATAGCGGCGCGTATTGCCGAGGTGGTGACCAAAAAGAAGTTTGATATGCTGGCCCAGCAAAAGCTGTTTCGTCCCCTGGGGATGCGCCAGACCTCGTTCAGCACCATGGACGGGTCGGTAGTCGATCCTGCCGGTGGGGCCCGCTCGTCGGCCAGTGATTATATACGCTTCCTGCGCATGCTGCTGAACGGCGGAACGCTGAACGGTCAAAAGATTCTCAGCCCGGAGTCGGTAGGCGAACTAAGAAAGATCCACGGAACGGCCGCCACCCTGAAAGGTGCGCCTAAGGGCACCGAAGGGATGAGTTACGCCCTGGGCGTCTGGGCCCCGGAAGCGACCCCTGCCGGAGAGGCAGCCATGCTGGTGCAGCCCTCCTTCGGCGGTACCGTACCGGTGGTGGATTTTTGCAGGGGATATGCCTTCATGCTGCTGCTGAAAGAGCTCAACGAAGAGGCTAAGGTGAACGGGTATAGCGAAATCAAAGACCAACTCGATACGGCATACCCTTCTTCCTGTAAATAGAAACCATACAATAGCGTTTGGTACTCCAGGGAGCACTCTTTTCGCTAATGGTTTTCCTGTAGCCGGGTAGAGGTATTTGCTGTGATTGAACGCCGGTGCAGTGATTTTGGTCATGATTCTATGAATAGTAGGGAATTCTATTTATAATTGTTCCGCTTATTATTTATTTCGATCACGTCCCAAACTAACTGTCTTTATGAAACGCCTCTTCCTTTGCTTTGCCCTATCGATAGGTTACCTATCGCTTTTTGCCCAAAAAACGCAAAAAGATATTCCCTCTTTTGGGAAGCTGGATCCTTCAGAGTTTACCCAGAATGATTGTACGTATGATAAAGATGCCGAAGCGGAAGTGTTGCTGGACTATGCCGATATGGCCTATATTGCGTCGGCCAACCTGGTAACCACCGAGGTACAGTACCGGGTGCGCATCAAGATCCTGAAGGAGAAGGGGCTGGACCGCGCCAACATTACCATCCCTTATTATCATGAAGGGAATGATGAGCAAATCTCCAGGCTCGAGGCGGTCACTTTTACCCGTGATGCTTCGGGAGCGGTGGTAAGCACCAAGCTGGAAAAGAACAACATTTATGATAAGAAGGTAAACAAGCGCTGGTCGGAGATGGTCTTCTCGATGCCCAATGTAAAGGTGGGCAGCGTCATTGAATACAAGTATAAGAAGATCTCGAAAGGCTTTAACTTAAGCAACTGGTACTTTCAACGTGACATTCCCGTGCGGTACAGCTGTTACAATGTATCCCTGCCAACTTTCCTGCGTTTTGCCGAATCGGCCAGGGTGTATTTGCCGGTGGAAGTGAAAAAGGAGGAGGGTGCCAACAAGAAATACCAAAGCTATATTATGCGCAATATCCCGGCATTGCGCGTAGAACCCTTTATGAGCACCCCCAAGGATTATCTCCAGAAGCTGGAATTCCGGCTCATGGCTATCGATAGTCCCGGCGAACCTGTCCGCAACATGACTTCTTCGTGGAAGACAGTGGGTAAAACATTGCTGGAGGATGAAGATTTTGGCTCTGTCATTAAAAAGAATATCAACCTTCCGGAAGATATGGCCCAAAAGCTAAAGGGGCTCACCGATAAGCATCAGAAGATGGTTGTGATTCATGACTATGTGCGTCAGAATATGATC
>DASWYM010000198.1:0-3809 GCA_036404975.1 Chitinophagaceae bacterium | reverse complement strand
AGTTGAGCGGCACAGCCGATATTACTACGTATAGAATTTATCTTCAGTCCAGAACCACTGGTCTATATTATGGTGTATGTACTGAAACTGTTGATCTTTCTAATAGTGGGCCAGCAATTATATGCGGAACTGCTGGCGTACCGTTAGCTCTTACGGGAGACTTCCGCTTTGTATTCTTCTTTTCAATTGAAGGTGCCAACAGTCACTATATCGAATTTGACAACTTTGGATCCAACTTGCTTGTGAACGAAGCTACATTACCTGTAAACTTTAAAGGCTTCCAAGGCAAGAAAGTAGCCAGAGGCACTCAGCTCATTTGGGATGTGGCTGACGAATTCAATGTTTCCCGCTACGAAGTACAGAAAGGCAGCGATGGCGGCAGCTTTAAGACCATCGGTATCGTATTCGCCGGCGAGAAGAGCGCCTACACCTTCGTAGACGAACAGCCTTCCCAGGGAGTATCCTTCTACCGCATCCGCAGTATTGACGTGGACGGCAAGTTCAAGTTCAGCACCGTGATCTCCTTCTCCAACGGTAAGTCGGCAGCCATCCTGCGCGCCTACCCCATGCCGGCCCGCAACCAGGTAACCCTGCAACACGGTGCCATTGAAGGCAAGGCCCAGGTCACCATCTCGTCCGAAGACGGCCGTATCGTGAAGCGCCAGGTGCTGACTGTAGGCTCCATGCTCACTTCCATCGACCTTTCTTCACTCAAAGCTGGCCTCTACCTGCTGCGCCTGGAGAACAGTAATGGCGAGGTGGAAACCCTGAAACTGGTGAAACAATAGCCCTCATATCACATTTTTTGCAAAAGCTGTCCAAAATGGACAGCTTTTTTTTTAGGAATTATGAATTGTATCCATATTTCCTTATTTTCGTTACGACCGGTGTTCTTTACAGTCTCACAAGCCATGAACGTAAGTGTTCATAGACCTTTGTTTGCTGTTGACACTTTTTATTTTTTTAAATCATTTCGCAATGAACATTTACGTAGGAAACTTAAGTTGGAACCTGAAAGATCAGGACTTGACCGACTTGTTCACCCCTTATGGTGAAGTAACAACAGCTAAGATTGTTATCGACAAATTCACTCAACGCAGCAAAGGATTCGGTTTTGTAGAGATGCCGAACGACGAGCAGGCCCAGGCAGCCATCGCTCAGTTGAACGGAAGCGAGGTTGATGGCCGCAACTTAGTGGTTAATGAATCTCGTCCTAAAGAAGGTGGCGAAGGCGGCGGCGGCTTCAAGAAGAGAAGCTTCGGCGGTGGCGGCGGCGGCGGCTTTAACCGTGGCGGCTCTGGCGGCGGCGGTTATAAGAAAGGCGGCAACGGCGGCGGCGGTTACAACCGTGGCGGCGGTGGCTACAGAGATAACTACTAGTCTACCTTATTTCTGATACACAAAAGGTCTGGTTTCTTCACCAGACCTTTTTCTTTTTAAAGGAATGGCTTTTGCATCGCTATCCGAAACTCGATCCATGTTTCTTCCTATAGGCGATGACAACAGCGACCGTCACCTGACACCGTTTATCAACTACCTGTTGGTGGTCGGAAATATCCTGGTCTTTATCTTTTTACAGGGCTTGGGCAGCGACCTGAACTTTACCTTTGCCTACGCCACCGTTCCGGCCGAGATCTTAACGGGAACCGACATCATAACAGGCCCCCAGGTAGAAGAAGACCCCTTTGGGCGCCGCATTGAAGTGCCGGGCCTGCAACCCACCCCCGGTTCGGTCTACTTCACCCTTCTTACCTCCATGTTCATGCACGGCGGCCTGGCCCACCTCGGCGGCAATATGCTGTATCTGTGGATCTTTGGCGACAACCTCGAAAATGCCATGGGCCATGGGCGCTACCTCGTCTTCTACCTCCTCTGCGGGATCCTGGCCAGCCTGAGTCATGTGTTTTCCACTGCCTATTTCGGACAGAACGAAATGATCCCCAGCCTGGGAGCCTCCGGGGCTATTTCGGGCGTGCTGGGTGGCTATATGCTCGTTTACCCTGCCCGGGCCATTCACGTATGGGTCTTATTCGGCATCATGTCCGTGCCGGCCTTCCTGGCGGTGGGTCTTTGGTTCGTCTTCCAGGTGGTCAATGGCATGGGCGCCCTGGGCGGTGAAGAAGCAGGGGGTGTGGCCTACGCAGCCCATATAGGAGGTTTTATCGCCGGCATGCTGCTGGTGAAGTTCTTTGTGCGCCCCGAGTACCTTACACGTAGAAGGCGAACTTATTAGGCAGCACTTCGATCTCGTAGCGGCGGGCCTGCACGTATTCCCCGTCAATGTGGGCCGGCAGTTCCTTTTTGCATTCGATCACTGCGGTGCCGGACTGGTAGTAGTGCACAAATGGAAGCTCCAGGTGCTCCCCCTTTTCCATCATGGGCAGATACCTTATCCGGTTCACCGGGGCGATCTTCCCGATTATGCTGATATCCAGCAAGCCATCCTGCAGCAGGGCCCTGGGCGCTACGTGGAAGCTGCCCCCGTAGCGGCGGCCGTTGGCTACCGAGATCATAAAGCAGTCCTGGGCCACAAAGCGGTCCCGCAGCTTCAGCTCGCAGTATTCCTCCCGGTAGCTGAAGATGTTCTTCAGTATGGAGAGCAGGTAGGCTGTCTTGCCGGCCAGTTTGCGCTTGCCCAGCAGGTTCTTTACGATTGCCCCATCGAAGCCGATGCCCACGCCGTTAAGAAACAGCTGCCCGTTGCACATACCGGCGTCTATCCGTTTTATGTTTCCCTCCAACACCTTTTCGATCTGCTTTTCCACGGCGATGTCCCCGTAGAGCATCCAATGGAAATCATTGCCGCTTCCCCCCTCAAACAGGGTCAGTGGCAGGGTTGTACCGGGATGTTGATTGATAAAGTGATTCAGGGTGCCGTCGCCGCCCGAGATCCACACCTCGGTAAACTCATCGAGCACGCTGGGCCAATAGGAAGTGAACAGGGCATATGAAATGCCTTTAGCTTTCAGGGTAAGGGCTATAGTATCTGCAATCCTGAGGGCTTTTTGGTTTTCGTCCGTAGGGTTGCAGATAAGAGCTATTCGTTTCACCGGATAAATATCAAAAAAAAGTTTCACCGGGGTGAAACTTTTTCTACTTAAATGATATACCAAGCCTACTGCACCTTACGGATGTTGCCCGAGCCGGCTACAGACTGGTTCACCGTGGGGTTGCCTTTATACTGCACGTCACCGGAACCGGCGATATGGATGTTCAGCTGCTTGCTGGCATATACTTCAGCATTCCCGCTACCGCTGATCTCTATCTCGGTAGCTTCGCTCAGCAGGTTAAAGTTGTGCACCTCGCCGCTACCCGTGATCTCCGTTCCCAGGGTGCGGGTGTTGCCATTCAGGGTGATGGAGCCGCTGCCCGTGATCTCGGTATTGATGGCAGGAGCATCCACATCGGCCACGATATCGCCGCTGCCCGTCACGTCCACCTTCAGCTTTTCACTGCCGGAGATCTTCGAAGTTGACTGTATCTTACCGCTGCCGGTCACTGCCAGGGTATGGTACTGTGGCGCAGTCACATAGACCTTTATATGGGCGCGGGGACGAAGATTATAGCCCTTCTTGGGACGCACTTCCAATACCTCGCCATCCAGCTCAGTTACAATATAGCTATGCAGGTTGCGGTCGGCCTCCACGCGTACCGTAGCCGTAGGGCCTTGCGACACGATCACCTGCATGGAGCCGGTCACTTCCACCCCTCTGAAATCACCGACCGTGCGGTTCTCGGAGGACAACTCGCCGTCGCCGGTGACGCGTTTACCGCCCATATAAGAACATGAAGAAAGAACAATCATCAGG
>DASWYM010000197.1:0-5267 GCA_036404975.1 Chitinophagaceae bacterium | reverse complement strand
CAATATCGTTTCCGATATAGAGATGATCACTATTCAACAAATCAATGAAGCCTATGAACGATTGTTAAAAGGTGATGTGAAGTACCGCTTCGTGATTGATATGGCCTCCTTGAAACAATAAACGTCACTGCCCGCCCGGGGTCTCCAGCAGTGCTAGCGCAGGCGGCCCCGGATATTCGAACGATCAGTACCCTTCTCTACGTACAGCGTACAGCATATAGCGTACAGCGTATACCTATTTTGCCACTCCTTAAAGACTAAAGAAGCTGCCTGTACTCATTGGGCGATTGCCCCACCCGCTGCTTGAACAGCCGGGTAAAATGCTGGGGATATTTGAAGCCCAGTTCATACGCCACCTCGCTGAGGGACTTGCCCGGGTCGAAGATCCGTTCCTTGGCCACATCGATCACCTTCGCCTGTATGTATTCCTGCGCTGTCTTGCCGGTTTCCTTTTTGACCAGGTCGCCAAAATAGCCCGGCGACAAATTCAGTTCGCCGGCACACCAGGCTACGGATGGCAGGCCAATGGTCTGCGGCTTGTCCGATCGGTAATACCCGTTCAGCAACTGCTCGAACCTTTCCAGGACACCCTGGTGCACATGATCGCGGGTGAGGAACTGGCGGTCGTAAAAACGAACGCAATAATTCAGGAGCATCTCATATTGGAGACAATAAGCCGCTTACTGTGCTTGTCAATGGCATGTTCCAGTTCGTATCCGATCTTGGAAAAGCACTCCAGCACGATTCTCCGTTCCCGTTCCGACAGGTGAAGGGCTTCGTTCGACAGGTAACTGAAGAACGTATAGTCGTGCATGTGACGGCTGAGCGCTGTACCCTGTAAAAGATCCGCATGAAACACCAGGGCGTATCCTTTGGGTTGATACGTCTCTCCGCTGCTGTCTACGGTCACCACCTGCCCGGTGCAATGAAGACCAGCGTACCTTCCTGGTAGTCGTAGGTGTGCCGGCCGTAACGCAGGTCCCCGCATTTCACCTCTTTCAGAAAGACGGTGTAAAAGCCGAAGTACATGTTGGCGGCCTGCCTTGGAGCCGCCTTCGATAGATCGATCACGCGCACCAGCGGGTGCAGGGTTTCGTGGTTATTAAACTCGTTGTAGTCGCTTACTGTTTCAAACCGGCGCATATCCATAACACGATTGTTTTGCGTTATCGGGAAACATTCCTTTTACTAATGGCATTAAGTCCTCGCAACTGGTGGGTTTTGAAACATTTGCTTTGAAGTTTAATAAATACGCTACAGGTCCGGCAGATGCCGGCGGAGTTTCAGAACTGTTGTCATTTTACGAATAGAGATACGGGTTAAATATCTTCCTGGTTATGATGGTAGTCCAGGTAAAGGTGGGATATATGACCTGTCTTATCATACATCATTGCAGGTAAATGTTATAATATTTACTGATTGTTCTTTTCTGCAAGTTTATAAAGGGCCCTCTTCACCGGCAGGTGTTATGATGTTTAATACGTATCTTACAGAGATGGTAAAGACATTCATAGGCAGTTCGGTATCCGTTAGCCTTTTGTGGCCTTTACCTTGTAAGGCATGAAGCTGCTGATTAAAAATATGGTGAGCCTCCGGTGCAAAATGATCGTAAAATCAGAGCTGGAGAACCTGGGGTTGCATTTTAAGACGGTGGACCTGGGAGAAGTGGAAATGGCAGAAGAAATTCCACCCCCGGTAAAAGAGGCCCTAAAAACAGCGTTGCAGAAATACGGCTTTGAGTTGATGGAAGACAAGAAGAGCATCCTGATCGAGAAGATCAAAAACATCATTGTCGAAATGATCCATTACAGCGAAGAACCTCCCGTGCTGAACTTTTCGGCCTTCTTAAGCGAAAAACTGGCCTATGACTACAATTACCTCTCCAACCTGTTTTCGGAAGTAAAGGGCGTCACCATCGAACATTATATCATTGCTCATAAAATTGAACGGGCAAAAGAGCTGCTGATATACGATGAGCTTACCCTTACGGAAATTGCGGAAAAACTTCATTACAGCAGTGTGGCCCACTTATCCAACCAGTTTAAAAAAGTAACCGGGCTGACCCCTTCTTTTTTTAAGAAGATGAAACACAAGAGGGATATTACCCTGGAGAATTTGTGATTCCTTTACCATAAAGCAGCTAAAAGTACCTTAAATCATAGAATCCTGTAACATATGTGGTCAATGATGTAATGTATCCTGCTGCAATTAGGTGATCTTTGCTGGTAGATGATTTACTACCAGGCACTACTCTAAATCCAGCCAACCTAACTTCTCAAGCTTACCTTTCTTATTGAAGTGAACAAGACGAGCCACGGTCCTTCTCACACCATTTAGAAACAAACATTAGCAGGCATTTGCCTATTCGGAGGAATCCCTTTTGTATTTAAACCAGGTAAAGTTTCCATATCGGAAGCCGGAAGGCAGCGGCAACTTCATGGACATAAACTATATAAATTTTGATCTTAAAACTTAAAAAGAATTTTAACGAGGCGGGAGAGGCTTCCCTGTTTATTGGCACTTTTTTCAAAGAAGTGTTCACCCCTCCTTTCGAATTCAAGGAGTTCATCCGGCAATGCTTTGCTATAGGGTACAAATCACTGCCCCTGGTGGGCATCACCGGTTTTATTATGGGATTGGTTCTGACCATACAATCCCGTCCTACCCTGGCAGAATTTGGTGCAGAATCATGGTTGCCGGGTATGGTGGCACTCTCCCTGATAAGGGAGATAGCGCCGGTGATCACCGCTTTAATCTGTGCCGGCAAGATTGCCTCCGGCATCGGAGCCGAACTGGGTTCAATGAAAGTGAGCGAGCAAATCGATGCTATGGAAGTGTCGGCCATCAATCCCTTTAAATTCCTGGTGGTTACCCGGATTCTCGCCACCACGCTGATGGTGCCGATCCTGGTGTTTTTTGCAGATGCCGTGGGTATCCTGGGCGGATATGTAGGTATCAACATTCATGGGGATGTGAGTATGGTCCGCTACTTTTCGCAGGTGCTGGAGTCTATTGGCTTTATTGATATCATCCCCGCGACCCTAAAAACCTTCTTCTTTGGATTCTTTATCGGGATGATCGGTAGCTATAAAGGATTCACCGCTGCCAATGGAACGGAGAGTGTGGGAAAGGCTGCAAACTCGGCCGTGGTCGTTGCCTCCTTAACCATCTTCATCATAGACATGTTTGCGGTGCAGATAACCGATCTCTTTTATTAATAACAATGATCCAGGAAATAACAGATATTCAGAAAAAAGCAGTCGCCGCGAAACCTATTGTGATAAAGGTGCGGGGGGTGCATAAATCATTCGGTGAGAACAACCACATTTTAAAAGGCATTGACCTTACGGTTCAAAAGGGAGAGAACCTGGTTGTATTAGGCAAATCAGGATCAGGAAAATCCGTGACTATCAAATGCATGGTGGGGCTGGTAAAAGCGGACAAGGGAGGGATAAACATTTTTGACACGGACGTTACCGACTTAAGTAAGAAGGAGCTGAATTTGCTCCGGGTACGGATTGGCTTTCTTTTTCAAAGTTCTGCTCTCTATGACTCCATGACTGTGCGGGAAAATCTGGAGTTTCCCTTAAGGCGGCATTTTAAAATGATGTCCACTGGAGAGGTGAAGCAAGCCGTCACCGAGACCCTGGAAAGTGTGGGACTGGCAGAAGCGATCGATAAAATGCCTTCCGAATTATCCGGGGGTATGCGTAAAAGGATAGGACTGGCCAGGACACTGATCTTAAAACCGGAGATCATCCTGTACGATGAACCTACCACTGGCCTGGATACGATAACCTCCAGGGAGATCAGTGAACTGATACTGGAAATCCAGAAGAAATACAAAACCACTTCCGTGATTATTACCCATGATATGGCCTGTGCTAAACTAACAGGAGACAGGCTGGTAGTACTAAAGGATGGCGTAATTGAAGCGGAAGGCAGTTATGAAGAATTAGAAAAAAGCAAGGACGAATGGGTCCGTTCTTTTTTCATTACCTGATCAAAAAAATAAGTTATGAGTAAAGAAATTGGGTTGCATTGGAAATTAGGGATGTTTGTCATCATTGGACTGGTACTATTTGCCGGTACCATATTTTTTGTGGGTAAGCAGAAGAACTTATTCGGCTCCACCTTCCATTTAACCGCACGATTTAAATCGGCTGGCGGTCTTAAAGAAGGGAATAATGTCCGTTTTTCAGGTATCAATATCGGTACGGTAAATGCCGTAACGCTTACCGACAGCTTTGTTGTTGTTGACCTGGTGATCAAAAACGATGTCCAGAAATTTATTAAAACAGATGCTACGGCCACTATTGGTTCCGATGGCTTGATGGGCGACAAGGTACTAACGATCAACCCGGGAACATTTTCTGCCGCCGGGGTAAAAGACGGGGATAACATCCAGACTATAAAAGCCATTGACATGGATGATATCATGGCCAGCCTGAAAACAAATGTGGATAATGCCGGGATCATAAGCGCCCAGCTGGCAGAGTTTACTTTTAAGATCAACAATGGGAACGGTATCCTGTCCAGGGTGATCAGCGACCCTGGATTCTCCAACAGTTTCCAGACTACGCTTACCAACTTACAAAAAAGCTCCGAAGAGTTTTCAAAGTTTACCGTAAGCATGAACAGGGGCAATGGTGCCCTGTCGACGCTGGTTAGCGACCAGGAATTTGCTAATGGTATAAAGCAAACCGTTTCTTCTTTACAGTCCTCGGCAAATGAGTTTGCCCTCTTTAGTGCCAGTATGAATGATGGCAACGGTGCCCTGTCCAGGTTGGTATCGGATGAGAAGATCGCTAAATCACTTGATTCCACCATGTTCAACATACAGGAAGCCACACAGAAGCTGGATGAGAACATGGAGGCGCTCCAGCACAATTTCCTGCTGAGGGGATTCTTTAAGAAAAAGGTGAAAGCCGACCTGAAAAAAGCAGCTGAACTTGCCACTAAAAACGATATACGCATCGCAGAAGAAACCAGGAAGGCAAAGGGTATGAACCCCAAAGATACCTTGATACTCTATTAAAGGCGAACATTCCCTGTCCCTAAAAGAACCAGCTGAAGGAGGAATACTTATTTACCGGTCCCCGGTAGAACAAAGCTAGAAGTGCATTTTTCCCGGTAGGAAATCCATTAGTCTGAAAACGTAAATCTTGCAACATTAGAATGGAATCATGTAACGCCCGCGCCACCTATTTAAATGACCTTTACTAAAAGAACTATTCTCTCAAATATGAATATGAAAAATCAAGAAA
>DASWYM010000196.1:0-6184 GCA_036404975.1 Chitinophagaceae bacterium | reverse complement strand
TTTCATCTTGTTCAGCTTCTTGGTATGGGATCCCATATAGTCCTGAACAAAGGATACCGCTTTGGGATTAAGCTTCGCAGTAAATTCAGTGCTGTTTTCAGCAGTTTCGAACAGGTCTTTGAAACCTTCTTTAGGATTGCCAATTACTTCTTTGATGGAGGAGTCAACAGCAGCGACAAGGTACATCCGGCGGTCTTGTTGTACTTTACCCGCGAAAGAGTACAGAAACGCTGTCAAGGGTAGGGCTGTTAACAATAAAAGTTTTTTCATTCAGTTTCTTGTTTAAGGAAATGATCCAAATCACACGGTCTTCAGTACGCACCTTTATTGTTAGTTCTTGGTTGAAAGCGAGGCAAAGATACCCCAAAACGGCCATTTTTTCTACAAACAGTCTGTTAGTGTTATGTTACTATAAAACTAAAAAGGTGCTTACTTATTGTCCAAAGACACTAAGTAAGCACCTATATGTTTGAATGTCAGTGCTTTAATAGTTGAAAGCCTACGGTTGTGTAGGAGTTGTGGGAGAGGTAGAAGTGGTGGTAGGTCTTGACTTTTCATCAATTCCTTCCTCGATCTCACGACGTACATTGTTCTTGGCGTCGTTGAATTCACGAATGCCCTTACCCAAACCACGCATTAGCTCAGGAATCTTTCGGCCACCGAAAAGAAGAACTACTAAGAGAACAATGAGCAGTATCTCGTTCCATCCAAGGCTCATAATAAAGTGTTTAGTGTTGAATAATAGAGTACAAAGGTATTGGAAATTTGGCTGCCGGTAGCAGAACTTTTAGGATGCTTTAACAGGTGGGCTGCCGGTTGGCATAGCCTGCTGCTTCCCTTTGCCGGTGTTTCTGCCAGGAAGAGTACCTGGGCACTACTTCAGACAACAAAAAAGCGGGAGATAAACCCCCGCTTCCAATTAGTTGTAAGAAAATTAAGCTGTGGCAGCTGCTTTAGGTGTATGAACAGTAGCTCTCTTCTTTTCCTGGATCCTTGCGCTCTTACCACTACGCTCACGCTGGTAGAACAGCTTGGCACGACGAACACGACCAGCCTTGTGCAGGATGATAGAGTCGATATTGGGAGAGAAGAAAGGGAACAGTCTCTCTACACCTACGCCGTCAGAGATCTTACGCACGGTAAAGGTTGCTGTAGCGCCCTCACCCTGTAACTTGATCACATCGCCTTTGAAGGACTGGATACGCTCCTTGTTACCTTCAATAATCTTATAGTTCACAGTGATATTATCACCAGCTTTAAACTTCGGGAATTCTTTTTTGCCAGTAAGTTGCTCGTGGACAAATGCAACAGCGTGGTTCATAACTTCAAATTTTAAGGACGGCAAAGGTAAGGAACAATTTGAAATATCCGCAAAGGAATTCTGTTTTTGTAATCTTTTATGATAATTGATGTGCTATCAAAGGCTTTCCCCGCCTCTATTTAAAGCAAAGGCCGGGAGGACCTAACGCTCCCGGCTTTTCGCTCTATCCTTTAAAGTATAAACTAATTACCTGGCTACATTCACGGCTCTCTTCTCGCGGATCACCGTTACTTTGATCTGGCCGGGATAGGTCATCTCGGTCTGGATCTTCTGGGCGATGTCGAAGGACAGGCGCTCGCTCTCCTGGTCGGATACTTTATCTGCCTCTACAATCACTCTTAGCTCCCTACCGGCCTGGATGGCGTAGGCCTTCTCCACTCCATTGTAGTTCAGGGCCAGGTTCTCCAGTTCCTTGATCCGCTGCAGGTACTGTTGCATGATCTCGCGGCGGGCACCAGGACGGGCGCCGGAGATGGCGTCACAAGCCTGCACGATGGGGGATATCACGTACTGCATCTCCATTTCATCGTGGTGGGCGCCGATAGCGTTTACAATAGCGGGGTTCTCCCCGTACTTCTCGGCCAGCTTGGCACCCAGCAGGGCGTGGCTCAGCTCGGTTTCCTCATCCGGCACTTTGCCAATATCGTGCAGCAGGCCGGCCCTCTTGGCTAATTTGGGGTTCATTCCCAGCTCAGCAGCCATCACCGCACATAGGTTGGCTACCTCGCGGCTGTGCATCAGCAGGTTCTGACCGTAGGAAGAGCGGAAACGCATCTTACCTACCATCCGCACCAGTTCTTTGTGGAGGCCGTGGATACCTAATTCGATTACAGTCCGTTCGCCGATCTCCATCACCTGTTCTTCCAGCTGGCGGCGGGTCTTATCCACCACTTCCTCGATACGGGCAGGGTGGATACGGCCGTCGGTCACCAGGCGCTGCAGGCTCAGGCGGGCAATCTCCCTTCTCAAGGGGTCGAAACACGACAGTACAATGGCTTCCGGGGTGTCGTCCACGATCAGGTCTACACCGGTAGCGGCCTCAATAGCACGGATGTTTCGTCCCTCGCGGCCGATGATCTGGCCCTTGATCTCATCCGTTTCCAGGTTGAACACCGTGATGGCATTCTCTATGGCCTGCTCTGCCGCGGTACGCTGGATCGACTGGATAATGATCTTGCGGGCCTCCTTATTGGCTTTCTGCTTGGCCTCGTCAATAATTTCCTGCTGCAGGCCGATGGCGCGGGAATGAGCTTCCTGCTTCAGGCTTTCCACTAGCTGGGCCTTGGCTTCTTCGGCGGTCAGGCCGGAGAGCTTTTCCAGGCGGCGGGTGTGCTCTTCCTGGTGCTTTTCCAGCTCGGCCTGCTTCAGGCTCACCACTTCCAGCTGACGGTTGAGGTTCTGCTTGATGGCATCGTTCTCCTTTAACTGGCGCTCCAGCTGCTCCATCTTTTGGTTTATACCCTGCTCTTTCTGCTTAATGCGGTTTTCGCCTTCGACTACCTTTCGGTTACGCTCCAGTACTTCCCTTTCATGCTCGGCCTTCAGCTGTACAAAGCGCTCTTTGGCCTCAATTTCTTTCTCTTTCTTAACGGTTTCGGCTCTTAACTTGGCTTCTTTAATCAGTGCCTGGGCCTGGGTTTCGCCTTCTGCAATGATCTTCTTGTTGTCTTTCGCAAAGATGAACTTGCCTGCTATAATGCCCACCAGCAGGGCAGCAATGGCAATAATGAGGGTAATTATGCTGAGGTCCATTGATCGGTTGTTTTAAGTGTTCTTGTTTTATATATGGATAAAATAAGGTCATACCCCTAAGTATAGCGGTAGGAGGCGAAGATACAAAACGGCTGCAATTTGTTGATATGCATATCAAAGGGTAAAAGCGGTAAGCAAACAGGGACCAGCTGGCGACTAATTTGTAAGAGAAAGAATATGGATAAAACAAAGCAGCTCATCGAATCCCATCCCTTTGAAGCCTTTGTACCCAAGGGCATCGAATACCTGCTGGTCGGCAGCTTCCCCGGAAGGGAACATACCCAAAGCCCGGTACCGGACCATCAGTGGTTCTACGGGGCCCGGCGCAACCAGTTCTGGAAGATATTGGAAATGGTGTATGACCGTGAGCTTACGAACCGGGCGAACAAGGAAGCCCTCTTTACCGAACTGCGTATGGGGATCACCGACGTTATCCGGCGGGCTGTGCGCCTCCAGAACACCAACCTGGACCAGAACCTCAATATTATTGAATACAACCACGATAGGATAGGAGCTATCCTGGAAGAGAAGTCCCTGAAGAAGGTCTTTTTTACCAGTCGCTTTGTGGAGAAGGTATTTAAAAAGGAGTTTCCTGATTATCCGCAAACCGAAGTGCTGCCATCGCCCTCGCCCCGCTACGCCACCCTCTCGCTGGCCCGGAAGGCCGCCATCTACAAGGAGAAGCTCCCCAAACTCCCGACTCCCGACTGAATACTCCCGGCTATTCTTCTTCCAGCGCCCCGTCCAGCATCTTTTCCAGCGTCTGCAGCCGGCCGGACACATTATCCATATTCACCTGGTTGGAGATAGCCGCGTTCTGGGCGGTGGCAAACCACACCAGCACCATGGCTACATAGTCCTGCATATCCTTTGCAGCAAACTGGGTCTTGTACTCCACGATCTTGTCGTTAATGGTCTTGGCCGTTTTGCGGACCACTTCCTCGTCCGCGGGGCTGATCCGGATCCTGTACGACCGGTCGCCAATCACCAGGTTCAGTGGAATTAACTCTTCACTCATAATTCTGCTTTATAGCGTGCTGCCTCTAAAATGACTTAATGACTCCTTGACTTACTGGCTCAGGAAGGCGATGCACTTATCGATCTCCCGCACGTACTGGTTGATCTTACGCTCGAAGTCCTTTTTGTCCTTGTCGCTCATGTCGCCGCTGGCCACCTTCAGGATAGAAATCTGCTGGTGCAGTTCCTGTACGGTTTGATGGGTTTCCTGTTCCTTTTGCCGTTGGGCATCCAGCTCCTCGCGCAGCCGCTCGTTCTCCTTTTTGAGTCGGTTGTGCTGCTTTAAGAGCAATTGCAGCTTGTCGTTGATGCTATTGAATTGGTCGTCTACCGTCATGTTATTTTCTTATTTCGGCGCCCAGGTCCTTTTCCAGGGTTGCCATAATCCTGCCCATCCAGCTATCTATTTCCTTATCGGTGAGGGTCTTTTCCTCGTCCTGGAAGGTCAGGTTGATGGCCATCGATTTCTTGCCGGCACCCAGCTTCTCGCTTTCAAACACATCAAAAAGACGCAGGTCCTGCAGCTTGTCCAGCTTCAGCTTTTGGATGGAGGCCTGGATCTCTTCATACTTCATAGCCTTAGGCACCACCAGGGCCAGGTCGCGCTCTACGGCCGGGAACTTCGGCACTTCGTGGTACTGCACCTTGGTCTTCAGGGCATATTTCAGCACCGTGTCCCAGTTGAAATCGGCCCAGAACACCGGGGCTTTGATATCGAACTTAGTGGCAGTGGCAGGTTTTACGGTACCTAATTTTACCAGCCGCTCCCCGTTCAGGAAAACATTGATACCCTGCTGAAGGTTGCGGCAGGTAGATTTTTCTACCGCAACGTCGCGGATGCCCAGCACCTGCAGCACGGCTTCCACCACGCCTTTTAGGTAGTAGAAATCGGCCGCCGTGCCCTTGCCCTTCCAGGCAGCGGGCTTTACGTCGCCGGTAATGTAAAGGCACATATGGTTCACCTCGCGGTATTTGCCGGTGGTTTCCTTGCTGTAGGTCTTCCCCCACTCAAAGAGCTGCAGGTCCTTGTTCTTGCGGTTGTTGTTGAACCCCAGCACTT
Organism: Chitinophagaceae bacterium; assembly: GCA_036404975.1. GTDB lineage: Bacteria > Bacteroidota > Bacteroidia > Chitinophagales > Chitinophagaceae > Flavisolibacter. Next base: position 1,034 of record DASWYM010000196.1, on the reverse strand, counting down.
CCAGGGCGGTATGCAGCATCGAGGGACGCATGATGTCCAACTCCGAGCTCAGGTTGTTGATCATCCTGACCGATGATTGCAGCTCTTCCTCGCTGAAATAATCCGAATTGGTAATGGAGTTGGTCAGGATCTCCGAAAAACCTTTGCCTGCCAGGGCCATGGCCACTTTCTCTTTCAGGCTGTCGGCCGCCCAGTTCTTTTCCACCGAAGGGGTAATGGTGATGGCCTGCGGAATGGCGATATTGTCGAGCCCGTCGATGCGCAGCACCTCTTCCACCACGTCGGCGGGCAGCGATACATCGGGCTTATGGTAAGGCACTTCCAGCAGCAGCACGTCCATCCCTTCCTTCACTACGCTGAAGCCCAGGCTCTGAAGGATGTTCTTCACCGTATCGGGGTGGTAATTCTTCCCACTGAGCTTTTTAAGGTATTGATACTTCAGGGCTACTTCGCGCTTGTTTTCAGGTTCGGGATAGATGTCTACCACCTCCGAAGCAATCTGGCCCCCGGCCAACTCCTTGATCAGTTGGGCGGCACGCTTCAGTACGGCAACCGTATTGGAAATGTCGATCCCCTTCTCAAACCGGGTAGCTGCATCGGTGCGCAGGCCGTGTCGGAACGAGGTCTTACGGATAGAGACCGGATTAAAGAAGGCACTCTCCAGGAAGATATTCCGCGTAGTGTCCGTCACACCGCTTTCCAGGCCGCCAAACACCCCGGCGATGCACATGCCGCCTTCGGCACTGCAGATCATGAGGTCCTCGGCACTAAGCTTACGCTCTTTTTCGTCCAGGGTTTTAAAAGCCGTACCCTCCGGCAAGGTTTTCACCACCACCTTACGGCCGGCAATGGCATCATAATCAAAGGCGTGCAGGGGCTGCCCGGTCTCGTGCTGTATATAATTGGTGATGTCAACAATATTGTTGATGGGGCGCAGGCCGATGGCTTTCAGGCGCTCCTGCATCCAGCGGGGCGATTCCTTTACCTCGATGCCGGAAAGGCATACACCCGAATAGCGGGGACAGGCTTCGGTA
>DASWYM010000195.1:0-17283 GCA_036404975.1 Chitinophagaceae bacterium | reverse complement strand
GTCAAAAGAGCCCAGCGACACCAGCAGGAAGTCGGTCTTATTCTTTATCTGGTCGCGGATGGTCTTCGACATCAGGATAGCCCCGGGAATTCCTAACGACTCGATCCGGGAGGCAATGTTGACACCATCGCCAAATACATTACCCTCTTTGAAGATCACTTCACCGAGGTGCATGCCTATACGAACCGGCACTTCCGGGGCCTGGCTGAACGCCTGTTGTAACGCCACCGCGCAATCCACACAATCCGTGGAGCTTTCAAAGGCCAGCAGGCACCCGTCACCAAAATACTGAACGACCCGCCCCTCGTGACCGGGCGTTACCGTTTCCACTACCTCCCTGAACCGGTTGAGCAGTTCCAGTGCGTTCTGCTCATCCTTCTCCATGACCTCGGTGTACCCGGCGATGTCGACAAATATGATTGCCGCCAGCTTGTGATCACTTGACATAGGTAATGTTGTTTTTATTTCAGGCGGGCACCGTAGTGTATTCTTGCCCCGCAGCCTTTAGCCAGGAAAGACAGGGAGTAATAAGGGAAGGATAAAATTGCTCTTTTAAAGTTAACCTAATTTGATGGCAGTTCCCGTTCTTTTCAGCCTGGGAGAGGGAGGCACAAGTATTGAAGCCCTTACTCCATTTCCCCTCATGAAAGAGACCCGGACGAAACGATCCCCTGCCCACTACTTAGCACTCTATGGCAACCTCTCTACCGGGGTGGTCTACGCGGCTATCGGGGTAATCGCCATCCTGTCTTTTTTAAAACTCAAGGAAGGTGGCGCCGACGAAAGCAACCTGGTGGCCTACCTGAACGATTACCTGCTGGGTCGCATCGCGGTGTGGTTTATCCTGCTGGGCATGGTCTCCTATATCATCTGGCGGGTCTATGAAGTGGTGACCGATCCGTACGGCTACGGAAAGGGGGCCAAAGGCCTGGCCACCCGCACCGGCATTGCCCTGAGCACTATAGCCGACGCCCTCATCGCGTTTACTGCCGTGCAAGCCCTTTTCGGTATAGGCGTGCAGGAGGAAAGCGGCCCGCCCCGCGAAGAGCGGCGCATGGTGGGCAGCGTGCTCGCGGAAAGCTGGGGTGAGGAGGCCATCATCGGCCTGGGGGTCATCATCCTAACCACGGCGGCCGTGCAGCTACTATACGGGATCACCCAGGGCTATAAAGAGCGGCTGGACATTTACCCCCTCTCCCCCGGGGTCAAGAAGCTCTTTCACGTTCTGGCCTGGGCCGGCTACGGCGCCCGCGCGGTGATCCTGGGCATCATCGGCTTTTTCTTTATCAAGGCCGGCGCCACCGGCAACGCCCAGCACGTCGTGAACACCGACAAAGCTTTTGACTTCATCGGCGACCATGTGGGACACCTTCCCTTTCTGCTCGTGGCGGCAGGCACCATCGCCTACGGCGCTTTCATGATCGTGCTGGGGCTCTATTTTGATTCCGATAAGGACTGACCCGCGGCCGCAGCCCCGGCCCTGCAGAAAAGAAAGAGCATCACCAGGCATTCGACCATCAGCAACCCTTGTTGCAATTTTACAGCCCCCCATTGGATCGCTATTCCTCCTTCGGGTGAGCAGAAGGACACGTCTGAACCTGAAACAGGGCTCCTGCTCTTTTGCCCTGCCGCTGCGCCGGCCTTGCGCCGGGTTTGTACTGACCTTGTTCCGGGGTTGTTCCGACCGTACCTATGTCGGAACAACCCCGGAAGAACCCCGGAACAACCTCGGAACAACCCCGGAACAACCTTCCCTGGGATCAGAACCAGTCAGAGATCAGGGATAGGGAATTCGGCCGTGCAAAGCCTCCTTACTGCCTTTTACTCCTTTATGTTCCTTGTCCGCGATAGCAATGGCCGGCGAATGAGCTTACTTAATCACTGGTTTTCATCTACTTGTAAAAAACTTTGGTAGTACAGGGAACTATCCTACCTTTATTAACCAAATAGTTAAATCGTATGGTCAAAGTACAGGATCAAACGACCGAAGAGAAAATCCTGGCCGCCGCGCGGAAGGTCTTTCTCAACAAAGGCATGGATGGAGCCCGCATGCAGGACATTGCCGATGAGGCCGGCATCAACAAGGCCCTCCTCCACTACTATTTCCGCAGCAAGGACAAGCTTTTTGAGCACATCTTCCTCGAGGTAGCCAACGGCTTCCTGCCCCGGGTCATCGCCATACTGGAATCGGACGAAGCGCTGTTCCATAAGATCGAATTGTTCTGCGAGGAGTACATCGGCCAGATGCAGCAGACCCCTTACGTGCCCATCTTCATCCTCAACGAGATCAACCGGCAGCCTCAGGCTTTTTTGGAAAAAGTGGTGGGAACCAAGAAAATCCCCCTCTTTAAGATGATGGGAGAGATAGCCGGGGAAATCGAGGCTGGCCGTATAAAGCCTATCAATCCCCTGCAGTTGCTACTGAACGTACTGTCGCTCTGCCTGTTCCCCTTCCTGGCTTCGCCCCTGTTGCAGCACGTTACGGGAATGGATAGCGCGGAGTTCAACGCCCTGATGGAGGAACGTAAGAAAGAAGTACCCAGGATGATTATCGAGTCTATAAAAGCCTAAAAAAAATTTTATGCCCCAGTTAACTAAATGGTTAAAGGAAATGGTTAAAGCCGGCATCGCGGCCGCCCTGCTGTGGCACCCGGTGGACGCGGCAACCCAGGAGCGGCAAAGCCTTTCGCTGACCGAAGCGTTTGCCCTGGCCGAGAGCCAGTATCCCCTCGCCGGACAAAAGGTTTTGGTGCGGCAGGCGGAGGACCTGACATTGCAGAACCTCGGTACCGGCTACTGGCCGCAGCTTACGCTCAACGGGCAGGCCTCTTACCAGAGCGATGTGACGCGCATCTCCATCCCCCTGCCCGGTGTAAAGATTCCCGAGCAACCCAAAGACCAGTACCGCGCAGTGGCCGACGTGTCGCAACTGCTCTACGACGGCGGCATCATCCGCGGGCAGAAGGAGATCCAGCGGCTCACCACGGAGGTGGAAGAAGGCCGGGTGAACGTGGAGCTGCACGGCCTGAAAGCGCGTATCAACCAGCTTTACTTCAGCATCCTGTACCACGACGAGCTGCTGGAGCAGACTGCACTGGCCGCCAAAGACGTGCAGATAGGGATCGACAAGGTGAAGCCGCAGGTGGAGAACGGCGTGGTGCTGCGCTCCAACCTCCAATTGCTGCAGGCCCAGCTCCTGCAGGTACAGCAGCGCACCCTTGAAATAAAGGCGGCCCGCAAGGGACTCATCCATGCCCTCTCCCTCTTCCTGAAGCAGCCGGTTACCGAAGACGTGCAGCTGCTGGAGCCTGCTTCTGTTTCCCCGGCAGACACCGTCATCAACCGTCCCGAAGTGCGGCTCTTTGAAAGCCAGTCGAAGCTGCTGGGGGGCCAGGAACGGCTGATTGGCGCCCGCAACAGCCCCAAAGCTTCTGCGTTTGTGCAAGGCGGTTATGGGCGCCCGGGTCTGAATATGCTGGCCACCGAGTTTAAGTCGTTTTATATAGGGGGCGTAAGGCTCTCCTGGCCGCTGGGCGGGCTGTACAATGCCCGGCGCGACCGCCAGCTGATTGACATCGGCCGGCAGTCGGTGGACCTGCAGAAGGAAACCTTCCTGCTCAACACCCGCTCGCAGCTGCAGCAGCAAAAGGCCGATATCGATAGGTACGAAGCCCTGCTGGCATCGGACCGGCAGATCATCGACCTGCGGCGGCAGATCACCGAAGCGGGCAGGGCCCAACTGGAGAATGCTGTCATCACGGCCAACGACTACCTCTTACAGGTAAACGCAGAAGATGCAGCCCGCCAGGCCCTCATCCTGCACCGCCTGCAGTTGTTGCAGGCACAAACCGCTTACGCAATTACTTCCGGCAAACTATAAAGCAATCTTATGAAGCAGACGCTGTTTTCTTTCCTCATCCTTTTAAGCCTCGCGGCCTGCCGTTCCAAAGAGGAGGAGTTTGATGCCTCAGGCTCCTTTGAGGCCGATGAAGTGGTGGTGTCGTCGCAGCTGGCAGGACAACTGCTCCACTTTACCGTAGACGAAGGCGACTCGCTGGCCGCCGGCCAGGTGGTGGGCACCATCGATGCGGAAGCCCTGGCCCTGCAAAAAGAACAGGTGCAGGCCGCCATAAAGTCGTTATCGGAAAAAACATCTACCGTGGCCCCGCAGGTAGAGTTGTTACAAAACCAGGTAGCCGTGCAGCGCGAACAACTGGAATACCTGCAGCGCGAACGTGAGCGCACCGAGCGGCTGGTGAAGGCCGATGCGGCCACGGGTAAGCAGCTCGATGATATTACTTCGCAGATAGAGGTGCTGCAAAAGCAGATCAGGGTGACGCAGCAGCAGATCGATGTGCAGCGCACCGGCACCGCCACGCAAAACCGGGCCATCCTGAGCGAGCGGGCGCCCCTGCAAAAGCAGGTGGCCCAGGTGGAGGAACAACTCTCCAAGGCCAGCGTGGTGAACACCGTCAACGGCGTAGTCACCACCACCTACGTTGAGCCCGGCGAAGTGACCGCTCCCGGCAAGGCCCTCTACAAGATCGCCGACCTGTCGGTGATGACCCTGCGCGCCTACGTGACCGGTGTGCAGCTGCCGCAGATCCGGCTGAACCAGCCGGTGACGGTGTACGTGGACAAGGGCGAGGACGACTACCGTACCTACCCGGGCACCATCTCCTGGATCTCGAGCAAAGCGGAATTTACGCCTAAGACCATCCAGACAAAGGAAGAGCGCGCCAACCTGGTGTACGCCGTAAAGATCCGCGTACCCAACGACGGCTACCTGAAGATGGGCATGTACGGCGAAGTGAAATTCGACAAGGAAACAAAATGAGCGCAGTAGAAGCACATAACCTGGTGAAGCGGTACCAATCCGGCAATGACACGGTGGAAGCGGTGCGGGATATCTCGCTGCAGGTGCAGAAGGGCGAGCTATTCGGCATCATCGGTCCCGACGGGGCGGGCAAGACCTCGCTGTTCCGCATGCTTACCTCGCTGCTCATTCCCGATGGCGGCGAGGCGCACGTGGACGGGTCGGATATTGTAAAGGACTACAAGGCTATCCGCCGCAAGGTGGGTTATATGCCCGGCCGCTTTTCGCTCTACCAGGACCTGACGGTAGAAGAGAACCTGCACTTCTTTGCCACCATCTTCAATACCTCCATCGAAGAGAACTACGACCTGGTGCGCGACATCTATGGGCAGATCGAGCCCTTTAAGAACCGCCGGGCCGGTGCCCTGTCGGGCGGCATGAAGCAGAAGCTGGCGCTTTCGTGCGCCCTCATCCACAAGCCCGTGGTGCTCTTCCTCGACGAGCCTACCACGGGGGTGGACGCCGTGTCGCGCAAGGAGTTCTGGGATATGCTTCAAAGCCTGAAGCAGCAGGGCATCACCATCCTCGTATCGACGCCCTACATGGACGAAGCCTCTCTGTGCGACCGCGTGGCGCTGATGCAGGGTGGCGTCATCATGACCACTGGCACGCCGGCCGGGATCATCAACTCCTTCAGCCTGCCCCTGCTGGCCGTGAAGGGTGACAACATGCACGGCCTGCTCAAAGACCTGCCGGGCGCCCCGGGCGTGGAGCAGTCGTACTCTTTTGGCGAGCACCACCACGCCATCATGAAGAACGACTACCAGCAAGAAGAGCTGGAGCGCTACCTGGAAGGCAAGGGCCATAGCGGCCTGGAAATACAACCGGTGCGGCCTACCATAGAAGATTGTTTTATGCAATTAATGCGAACCGATCATGACCGATGAGATCATCATACATACCGAAGGACTGACGAAGCGCTTTGGCAACTTCACGGCTGTTGATGCCATCTCCTTCGAGGTGCAGCGGGGCGAGATCTTCGGCTTCCTCGGTGCCAACGGGGCCGGCAAGACCACGGCCATGCGCATGCTCATCGGCCTGTCGATGCCCACCTCGGGTAAGGCTACGGTGGCGGGCTTTGACGTGTTCCGCCAGACCGAAAAGATCAAGCAGAACATCGGCTATATGAGCCAGAAGTTCTCGCTCTATGAAGACCTGACTATTAAGGAGAACATTCGCCTGTATGCGGGCATCTATGGCAAGAGCGATGCCTTCATCAAAGAGAAGAGTGAGCGGTTGGTCAGGCAGCTGCATATGGAGGGCGAGGCCAACAAGCTGGTGCGCTCGCTCCCGCTTGGCTGGAAGCAGAAGCTGGCCTTTTCGGTGGCCATCTTCCACGAGCCGCGCATCGTGTTCCTGGACGAGCCCACCGGGGGTGTTGACCCCATGGCGCGCCGCGAGTTCTGGAACATGATCTACGAGGCGGCCGACAGCGGCATCACGGTGTTTGTGACCACCCACTACATGGACGAGGCGGAGTACTGCAACCGCGTGTCTATTATGGTGGACGGAAGAATAGAAGCCCTGGACACACCGGCGGTACTGAAGCAGACCTACGGCGCGGCGACGATGAACGAGGTGTTTTTGCAGCTGGCGAGGAAGGCAAGTAGAAATGGGGACTAGGAAGAGAAAGGAATTAGGAAGAGAAAGGAATTAGGTCCCGATAGCTATCGGGATGGGAATTAGGGATTAGGAGGAAAGCAACCTTAGTCTTTAAACCTTAAACGTTAAACATAGTTGAAACAGTTTCTTTCCTGTGTACGAAAAGAGTTTAAGCATATCTGGCGCGATAAGCAGACCCTGCTGATCCTGCTGGGCATGCCTGTGGCGCTCATCCTGATCTTTGGCTTTGCACTCACCACCGAGGTTAAGAACTCGCGCTTCGCGGTGCTGGACTATGCGAAGGACCCTTCTACCCGCGCCATCATCAACGAGCTGGACGCCAGCCGCTACTTCGACCTGGTGGCCGAGCTACACACGCACAACGAGGTGGAGAAGGTATTCCAGAGAGGCCAGGCGAAGGTGGTGGTGATCTTCCCGCACGGCTTTGCCACCGACCTGGAGCACGTGAACAAAGCCCCCATACAGATCATTGCCGACGCCTCGGACCCCAACGTGGCCAACACGCTGACGGGCTATGCCACCACGGTGATGATGGATTACCTCGACCGCTACAAGGAAGGAAGAAAGCTGCCCCTGACGATCAAGACCGAGCAGCGCATGCTGTACAACCCCCAGCTCAAGGGCACCTATGCTTTTGTGCCCGGGGTGATCTCCATGATCCTGATGCTGGTGTGCACGATGATGACCTCCATCACGGTGGTGCGTGAAAAAGAGACCGGTACGATGGAAGTGCTGCTCGTATCGCCGGTGCCGCCGGTGAAGCTGATCCTGGCTAAGGCCGTGCCCTATGCGCTGATCTCGTTCATCAACATTGTGAGCATCCTGCTTATGAGTTACTTTATCCTGGATGTGCCCATCCGGGGCAGTGTGCCGCTGTTGCTGGCCGAAGGGGTGCTGTTCATCATCACCTGCCTGTCGTTCGGGCTGCTGATCTCCACGGTCATCAACACCCAGCAGCTGGCGATGTTCGTGTCGCTGGTGGCGCTGTTCCTGCCCACCATTATGCTCAGCGGCTTTTTCTTCCCTATCGAGAACATGCCTACGGTGTTGCAGGTGGTGTCGCACGTGGTGCCGGCACGCTGGTTCTACCAGGTAGTGCGCGGGGTGATGATCCAGGGGCTGCCCTTCAGCGCCGTGTGGCAGGAAACGCTGATCCTGGCCGGCATGACGACCGTACTGTTGGCGGCGGCCCTGAAGAACTTTAAAATACGACTGGCATGAGGACCCTGAAGTTTTTACTGCAGAAAGAGTTCCGGCAGATCTTCCGCGATCCCGCTATCCTGCGGGTAATCTTTATCCTGCCCGTAGTGCAGCTGCTCCTGCTGCCCTGGGCGGCGGACTACGAAGTGCGCAACGTGAAGCTCGCCGTGGTAGACGGGGACCGCAGCACCTACAGCCGCCAGCTGGTGGCCAAGATCACTTCCTCAGGCTACTTCCAGCTGGACCAGTACACCCACTCTTACAAGGAGGCCTTTGAAGAGATTGAAACCAACCGTGCCGACATGATCATGGAGATCCCCCGACATTTCGAACGCGACCTCGTGCGCGATAATGAAGCCACCATCCTGCTGTCGGCCAATGCCATCAACGGGGTGAAGGCAGGGCTCGGCACCTCGTACCTGCAAAGCATCATCCGCGACTTCAACGGGGAGGTGCGCGACGAATGGATACAGACGCCGAGGCTTAGTCCCGAGATCCAGCTCGATGTGCGGCCCTCCAACTGGTACAACCCGCTGATGAACTACAAGTACTTTATGGTGCCGGGCATCCTGGTGATGCTGCTCACCATTGTGGGCTCCTTCCTCACCTCGATGAATATCGTGCGCGAGAAAGAGCTGGGCACCATCGAGCAGATCAACGTTACACCGGTAAAGAAGTATCACTTTATCCTGGGCAAGCTCATTCCTTTCTGGGTGCTGGGGCTCATCATCCTGACCATTGGGCTCTTCATCGCCTGGCTGCTCTATGGCATCGTGCCGGTGGGCTCCTTCTTTACCATTTACCTTTTTGCGGCGGTGTACCTGCTGGCAGTGCTCGGCTATGGGCTGCTCATCTCCACCTTTGCCTCCTCGCAGCAGCAGGCCATGCTGGCCACGTTTTTCCTCTTTATGATCTTTATCCTGCTGGCGGGCCTGTTCACCCCCGTGGATAGCATGCCGGTGTGGGCGCAGTGGTTTACCAGGATCAACCCCGTGGCCTACTTTGTGGAAGTGATGCGCCTGGTAGTGCTCAAGGGCAGCGGTCTGGCCGAGATCTCGCGGCACATCCTCTCGGTGCTGGTCTTTGCCCTTGTGCTGAATACATGGGCGGTGGTGAGTTATAGGAAGCGGAGCTAGTGGAACCCTGGCGTGAGACGTGAAACGTGAAAGAAGGTCGCCTATTGAGCAACAAACTTTATAGTCTGCTGAAGTCTGTAGGAGTCTGGCTGTTATAGGCCTTAGTGCCTTCTCCTATTAGGAGAGGGTTAGGGTGAGGTCGTATAAAACAAAAGACCCTTCATTGCTGAAAGGTCTTTGTCTTTACAGGGAGGTTCCTTGTCCCGTAAGTCGTTTTGATCCCCTATCCCGGTTGCTATCGGTGCCCGGTTTAGAAGAGGCCGAGGAAACGCTTGCGCTTATAGATGTTCTTCAGGTCGTTCTCGAACAAGGTATAGGGATCGTTGTAAAACTTTATAAAGTCCGGTACGCTCACGTGACCGGGATACGGTGCGTAGTAGTGCGTGGGACTCCTCGTATCGTTGCGCCATACCAGTACGTACGCAATATCCATATCCTGGGCGCGCATCACCTTCAGCAGGGTTTCGGTCCACCAGGTGGTGTTGGGGATCGACTCCAGGCCTGTTTCGGTAAAGGCGGCGAGCTTGCCCTTCTTGCGGGCATAGTCGGAGACCACTTTCAACTTAAGGATGGCGGCATCGAGGTCGTAGCGCCCTTCGCGACCCATATCGCCGTAGTTGTCCAGGCCCACCATATCCACCCACTCGTCACCGGGGTAGCGTTCGAGGAACTCCTCTTCGGTGCGAAAGCGGTTGTCGGGCGAGAAGGCGTAGAGGAAGTTGTGCACGCCAAGGGAGTCGCGCAGGTAGGAGACCGTAAAGCGCCACAGGGCGATAAAGTCCTCGCGCTTCGTATGCTTCTTGCCCCACCAGAACCAGTCGCCGTCGAACTCGTGGAAGGGACGGAAGATCATGGGTACGAGCTTACCGTCCTTGCCGCGTGTACTATTGGCCCACTCGCCTACTTCCTTCAGGATATCCTTGTACTGCCGGTGGGCAGAGCCCCCGGGCACCAGGTGCTGCACGGCCGCTACCGACACGGTATCTACCCAGTAGAAGCCGCCCTTGGAAAGTGGGTTGTTGAAGTGCCACGAGATGGTGGTCACCCCTCCGCGGTTGTAGGTATCCTCTACGTTTTTGCGCAGGGCTTCCTTATTCTGTTGGACCGCGTCGGCAGGGCGACCACTGAAGCCGCTGATGTCTACGCCGATGACCGCCGGGTGCGAGCCCGTGACAGACTTCACATCGGAGCGGCCCTCCTCGGCGCTCCAGCCATGGCCGTACTCGGTGGCATGCTGGTGGCCAAAGAGGGTATGATCCCTGGAGAGTTTCTTCAGGTTATGGAACAGAGCCTTAGTTTCCCGGGTGGCTTTGGCATCAATGGGCTTGCCGCCCTGTGCCTGTGCAGCCGACAGGAGGAAAAAGGAAGCGGTGGTGAGTGTAATCAGTCGTAGCATCATATCAATGTTCGGCAACTATAGTATGGGAATCATGTACGAACGGGCGCCTTTGAAACGCCCGCTTTTCTTTTTATTTTTTTACATACCCCGCTTTCTTCTGCAGGGCCTCGAGCGCCCCGGCCAGGTATACCAGCGGCGCGTTCCAGTTGATGGCTATTTCGTTGGACGCATACGAGCAGTCCGTATCGCTGTAGGCGGTCTCGGGCTCCGTGAACTCGTACACACATTTGTCCTGCATGGCAGGATTAGGTCCCCCTGCCAGCAGGCCCGGCACCGGTTCTGCGACCCCGTCGGCCACCGAAGGACGGTGGTGCGGATGCAGGGTGGACTTCGTTCCGATACCGGTCACAAACGAGTAGCCGGTGCCGTTGCGGCCCAGCAGGTAGTCCATGTTGGTAAGGGCATAGTCCAGGTAGCGCTTATGGCCGGTCAGCAGGTAAGCGTTCACCAGCAGGATACCCTGGTTGGCGGCCACCGAGGAGGAGCCCCAGATAAAGTCCCGTGCCGACTGGCCCATCACCGTAGCAAAGGCGTTGCGCGGGGTGTTGGCAAGGTATAGGTCAGCGATGCGCAGCACGGTGTCCCTCATGGCTTTGGTCACAGGAACAGCATAAGAAGGCAGGGCTTTCTGGTGGCGCAGCAGGGTGTAATAACCCAGCATACCTACATTGGACCACCCGGGAAGACCGGCGGGGTCCTTTCTTCTTTCCGACACTGCATCGAAATACTTTTTTTGACCGGTAGTGACAAACAGTTCGGCGGCGGCCCACAACACTTCGTCCCTGAAGTTGCGGTCACCATACTCGCCGGTCAGCACATCGGGTTTGTGCACGGGGTTGATCTCACGCTGGCTGTAGCGCACGTCAGGGTGCTGCTCCGCCCATTGCCAGGCACGCTCGGCGGCTTTCAGGCAACTGTCTGCAAGGCCGGGCACCTGCTTTTCAAAGGGCCTGAAGACGCGGGCCGCCTGTGCCATCACGGCGGCAAAGTCCAGGGCGGCTCCTGTGCCCTTCTGCACCACGTAGCGGGGAGCTTTGGTTACCCCCGGCATAACCATCCCGTCGAAGAGGGCATTGGTCAGCTTGTGGTACACACCGCCATCGTGGGGGTCCTGCATGGTGAGCATCCAGCGCAGGTTGTACAGGGCCTCGTTGAGCAGGTCGGGCAGGGCGTCGCCGCTCTCCGGGATATTTACCTTCAGCGAAGTCCAGTACTTTGGCAGGTCCTCGTAAGCCGAGAACAGGGTGCCCATCGTAATGCCGGAGTTGACAATATACTTGTTGTAGTCGCCGGCATCGTACCAGCCGCCGGGCGAGGAGATCACCGTGCCTGCAGGACGCTCTTTGCTGGCAGCCGATGGGTGCACAAGCACTTCGGTATCGGGGTGTCCTGCAGGACGGTGCCACTTGCCGGCATGCTTTTCCTCCAGCGGTTCATTGGAACGCTGGTAGTAAAAGCCCTTCAGGCTCGCTACGGCCACTTCGTGGTGCACGTCGTCAGCTACCCGGAAAGGGAACGAAGGGCCGGCACCGGGAACGGCAATGACATAACGGCCGCTTTTCTGCACCTTCGAGAAGTCGCCCACCCGCGTTTTGGTGGACGAGAAGAGCGAGGTTTTCTCTGCGCTGAGCACTCCCTTAAAGACTGTGTCGCGTCCCTCGGCGGTCAGCACGAAGAAGCGGTCGCTGTTGCCTGTGCCGGTAACCACCACCACTTTAGGTCCATTTGTGTAATACCCTGCCTGGTTGATCCGGATGGAGCCGGCAGGTTGCGCAACAGCCACCAGGGTAATACCGGTGGCTGCCAGCGCAAGCATTTCTTTTATGAGCTTCATAGTTATTTTCTTCAACAGTATTTCAAATAGACGATCGATCGGTAAATCATGCCCGGGCATTACTGCTCTCGGGGACTTTGGGTCGTGCCGGCTTCCTTCATCAGCCACAGCAGCGTACCGGTGATCACTTCGTCATTGCCTGTAAGAACACCTTGTCTTCCTTTACTTCAAAGGAAGTGGTGAGCTTCTCTACCTGCACCTTAAAGGTTCCTTCTTCGAGCTGCAGCTTGTTATCGAGGTTCACGAAGGCTAATTCTTTCATCGGCACCTTAAAGGTCACCGTACGGGACTCGCCCGGTTTCAGCGACACTTTCTCAAAGCCACGCAGGCGCTTCACGTCAGGTGTGAGGGAAGCATACTCATCGGAGATGAACAGCTGCACCACTTCCTTGCCTTCGCGCGTACCGGTGTTCTTCACGGTCACACTAATCGAAGCCGTACCGGCGGCATCGAAGGCTGCCTTATCCACCTTCAGGTCGCTGTAGGCGAAGGTGGTGTACGACAGGCCAAAGCCGAAGGGGTACTGCGGGTTGAAGTCGGCCGAATAGTCGTATGCCCCCTGGGGGTTCAGCTGCGCATCGGAAGGCTTGTGGATATAGTTGGTGAGTGAGTTGCTGTAGCGCGGATAAGTGACCGGCAGCTTGCCCGAGGGGTTCACATCGCCGGCCAGGATATCGGCCAGGGCATTACCGCCAAAGTTACCAGGCAGGTACGCATAGAGGATAGCCGAAGCACCGGGTTCTATGGAACTGATCACGCGGGGGCGTCCCTGGTTCAACACCACGATCACGGGCTTGCCGGCCCCCATAACGGCTTTGGCCAACGCCAGCTGGTTGCCGGACAGGTTGATCTCCTGCAGGTTGCCGGGGGTTTCGGTATAGCTGTTCTCGCCGATGCACAGCAGCACGTAGTCTGCATTGGCAGCGGCACTCACAACGGCATCGATATTGACTACGGAATCTTCCCAGTACTTTCCCTTGGGCTTGTACACCACCCCGGGCTCAAAGGTCACATTGCCTTCGCCCAACTTGGTACGCAGTGCCTCCAGGATCGTGTTGTAGTCTTTAGCGATCTCGTCGGTACGCTCGCCCTGCCAGGTATAGCTCCAGCCTCCGTTCAGCGCCCGCATGGTATTGGCATTGGGGCCGGTGACCAGCACCCTTTCGTTCTTCCGGATGGGCAGCGTATTGGCATTGTTCTTCAGCAGCGTCACCGACTCGGCAGCGGTCTGGTAAGCGGCCTGCTCAAACTCCTTGCTGCCAAATTTAGGATAAGAAGCCACGGTAGTGACGGGGGTAGTAAACAGGTCCAGTTCATACTTGACGCGCAGCACCCGGCGCACCGCATCATCGATACGGCTCTGAGCCACTTTGCCTTCCTTTACCAGGGCAACGAGGTCTTCGCAAAACTCTTTGTAGTTGTAAGGGATCATCGACATATCGATACCGGCATTGATGGCCAGCATGAGGGCTTCTTTATTGTTCTTAGCGATCTTATCGCGCTTGGCGATGTTCTCGATATCCTGCCAGTCGGTCACAATAAAGCCGGTAAAGCCCAGTTCGTTCTTCAGAATGTCGGTGAGGATATGCTTGTTCATGTGGACGGGCACCCCGTTGATGAGGGCGGAGTTCACCATCACGTTGCGCGCGCCGGCCTTCACGGCGGCACGGAATTGCGGCAGGTGGTACTCGCGCAGGTAGTGCTCGGGGATCCAGGCGTTGGTACGGTCCTTACCGCTCTTGGGATCGCCATAGCCCATGTAGTGCTTCAGGCTCACGGCCAGCTTCTCCTTGCTGCCCAGTGGATCCTGCACGCCCTTTACAAAGGCCACGCCCAGCTCGGAGATCAGGTAAGGGTCTTCGCCGTAGGTTTCCCACAGGCGGGGCCACTGCGCATTAGCCGCCAGGTCCAGTACGGGAGAGAAGGTCCACGGCACTCCCGCAGCCCTCGACTCATAGGCGGTAATGACACCACCCTGGCGCACCAGGTCGCGGTTCCAGGTAGCGGCCTGCCCGATCTGCTGGGGGAACAGCGTAGCGCCGCCCACATAAGAGGCTCCGTGTATCTGGTCGAGGCCATAGATGATGGGCACTTTCAGCCTCGTCTTCTGAGCTGTGGTGTGCAGGGTCTGCACCACGTCGTTCCACTGCTGTGCCGACAGCAGGATAGAGGGCGGTGTGTTCAGCACCGAGCCTACTTTATACTTCACGAGAGCTTCTTCCAGCTTTACCGGGTCAATGGCATACGTGCCCTTGCCGTAGTCCATTTTACCGATGGCATCAATGGCCACCTGGGCCATCTGGCCTACCTTTTCCTCGAGGGTCATCTGCTTTACAAGAGCATTGACCTTTGTCTCGACAGCGGGATTGAGTTGTGCGTGTGCTGACATATGTAAAAGACTGATGCCGGAGGCGATCAGTATACTTTTGGTGATTGTCTTTATCATACCGGTTGATATAGAAGTGAAAGGAAATCGTGTTTACTTATTGTTAGCCGTTATCGCCGGCAGCATCTGTTCGGCCACCAGCGCGTTACCCGTCTTGTTCAGGTGCACGCGGTCGGTGGTCAGGATGCCGGAAGGTTTGTTCTCCGGGTTGTTCTTCAGGTTGTAGTCCAGGAACACTTTCCGCAGGTCCACCAGGCCGGTATTATACTTTACCGCCAGGTTCCTGATGAAGGTGGAATAGAGGTTCAGGTCGCCGTCCTGCTGGTTCGTAAAATCGGTACGCTCCCCGATAGCGGCGGGAGTTACCAGCACCGTGCGGATGCCTTTGGCCTGCAGCTTTTTCAGGATGGCTTCGTAGAAGCGCTGGAACTTGTCGGGGTCGGTACCGGTGCCGCTGGAGGACTTGTGCCACACATCGTTCACCCCTACCCAGATCACGACCACGTCGGGGTTCTTTGCCAGCACGTCTTCGTCCATCCTTAGGTACAGGTCATACACTTTATTGCCGCCAATGCCAGCGCCGATCAGCTCGTACTGGTCCGCCAGCCCCTTTTGCTGCAGGAGACCACCCAACTGGTTGATATAGCCCTCGCCCTGTACACCCGCCTGGGTGATGGAGTCGCCAAAGAAAACAACCCGCGTCTTCTTCTGCGGCATCATCGCCACGGCCCCTACAAAGAAGGCGAGCAGGCAAAGCGATCGTAAGATTTGTCTCATAAGGATTTAATTAGTGTGTATGCGGCGCATGATCTCGAGGCAGGCCCTGCTGTTGTGGTAAGGACATTTCCACAGGCCCACCTTGTCTTCGTTCATGATGGAGTAGTCCTCCTTCACGCCCCAGAACCATTCGCCGTTTTGTTTATCAATAAGGTGCTCCTTGGTAAAGCGCCAGCTGTCCAGCGATGCTTTCAGGAAAGCTTCGTCCCCGGTGTTCTGCCAGGCATTGAAAAAGCCAACCATGGCTTCCCCCTGCGGCCACCAGTGTTTTTCTTTCACCAGGTGCTGCTCCGCGCCATCCCACTCGTACCATAGTCCGCCGTCCTTATCCAGGCCTTTGGCCGCGGCGGCGGCTATCTTCACCGAGCGCTCCTTTACCTGCCCCAACAGGGCCTCGTCGCCCACCACTTCGGCGGCTTCCTGCAGCAGCCAGGCCGCCTCGATATCGTGCCCGTAGGAAACAATACCGGACTTAGCCTTCCACGCCTCGTCAAAGAACAGGATCAGGTGATTTGTATCCGGGTCAATAATATGATCTAAGAAAAGATGAATCAATTCAATCAAACGTTGCTTCAGTCCTTCATCGGGCCAGATGCGGTACAGGTTGGTAAAGCCCTCCAGCACGTGCAGGTGGGTATTCATCGACTTCTTCTCGTTGGCGTCCTTAGCGCTGAGACGTAAATCTTCCAACTCCTTCCAGTCCCGGGCCAGGGCTTCGATATACCCGCCATACTGCGGATCATAGCTATGCTTCTCTATAGCCACATAGAGCTCGATTGCGAGCCTCTTTGCTTCTTCCGACTGACTGCCCCTGTAATATTCGCTAAGGCCGTAAACGGCAAAAGAAAGGGCGTAGATCTGCTTTTTGGTGTCCAGTGGAGCCCCGGTGTGATCCACGGTCCAGTATACCCCTCCGTACTCCTTATCCATGAAGTGGTCGGCAAGGTACCGGAAAGCCCGGTAAGCCAGCTCCCCGTATTCTTCTTTACCGGTCTCGTTATAGGCCGCCGAAAAGGTCCACAGAATCCGGCTGTTCAGCACCGACCCCTTGGGCGCATCGGCGTAAACATGGTTGCGGTAATCGATGCGCCCGACAAAGCCTCCCTGCTCGAGGTCGAGGGTGCGGGTCTGCCAGTAGTCCAGGATACCTTTCAGCTCCTGTGCGACTTCCTGCCTGTATTGTTCCATCTGTTGCATCATGACACTGGTAGTGAAAAGAACGGGCACGCACCTATATGCTGATGCCCGCTTGAGGAAACGACAGCTTTACTGCTTATGAGAAATGCTATTGCTATCTCCCTCCGCCTGCAGCAGAACTTCTTCGGGTGCCATGGTGAAGGAGCGGTTTTTATCAATGATCTTATTAAGGGTCTGCACGGAAGCGGCCGAGCGCAGGCCATCTTCGGGGGTGTTGGTCACGTAGTCCAGCAGGCGCTCGACGGTGGTGGTGGCCACGTGCTGGCGCGTGTCGGAAGAGGCGTAGTAGATGAATACGGTGCCGTCCCCGTCGGCTATCCAGCCATTGGAGAACACAACGTTGGACACATCCCCGATGCGCTCCTCGCCTTCCGGGGCCATAAAGTAGCCCGCCGGCTTGTGTGTCACCCTGGTGATATCTTTTAGGTCGGTCAGGAACAAATAGAGCACGTAGCGCAGCCCCGCCGCACAGGCCCTAACCCCGTGTGCCAGGTGCAGCCAACCCTTCTCCGTCTTGATGGGGGCAGGACCCAGGCCGTTCTTGGCTTCGTAGACAGTATGGTATTGCTTGCGGTCAATCACCACTTCTTCTTCAATAACTGCCTTTTCGATGCAGGTGCTCAGCCCAAAGCCAATACCTCCACCCTTTCCTGCTTCAATAAAGCTATCCTGCGGGCGGGTATAGAAAGCGTACTTACCCTGTACGAACTCGGGGTGCAGCACCACGTTTCGTTGTTGCGGAGAGGGGGTCTCCAGGTCTGGCAGCCGCTCCCACTGCAACAGGTCACGGGTACGGGCAATGCCGCACTGCGCTACGGCGGCTGACTGGTCGCCTTCAGGGGCTGCAGGATCCCT
>DASWYM010000194.1:0-6256 GCA_036404975.1 Chitinophagaceae bacterium | reverse complement strand
TAGCCGGACCCCTCATTTGCACATCCGCATATCTGCACATTTGCACATCCGCACATTTGCTAATGGTCCTTTCTGCTATCCACTACAAAGTTCCACAACAGTAGTTGCATGGCGAAGTACCCTGGGTCTACAAGGGTCTATGTTTCCTATTATTTCCTATTTTGGGTCTATCGGGGAAGTGTCTGAACCCGGATTTTGAAGGATTTAATGGATTGGGAGGATTATAGAACGAGCAAAAGATCTGCGCTCATCTTCATAATCATAAGTATCCGCGTTCCATCTATTCGTGTAATTCGTTCTAATTCGTGTTCCCTCCCTAATCCCTATTCCGATAGCTATCGGAACCTAATCCCTGCTCTCCCTCCTTCCCCACAATCTTCCCATCCTTCATATGCACGATCCGGTCGCTCAGCTGGGCGAGCTCCTCGTTGTGGGTGACAATCAGGAAGGTTTGCTGGAACTGCTTGCGCAGGTCAAAGAACAGCTGGTGCAGCTCCCTGGCATTGGCGGAGTCCAGGTTGCCGGTGGGCTCGTCGGCAAAGACGATCTCGGGGTTATTGATCAGGGCGCGGGCCACGGCCACCCTTTGCTGCTCGCCGCCCGACAGGGCATTAGGTTTATGGTCAAGGCGGCCCTTCAGGCCCAGGAGGCCCAGGAGTTCTATGGCACGCTCGCGCACGCGGGCTTTCGGCGTGCCGGCAATCCAGCCGGGAATGCACACGTTCTCCAGGGCGGAGAACTCCGGCAGCAGGTGGTGAAACTGGAACACAAAGCCGATATGACGGTTACGGAAAGCGGCCAGGCCTGCCCCACTGAGTTGCGTCACGTCCTTACCCGCCAGCCGGATCTGGCCCCCATCGGCCTTATCCAGGGTTCCCAGGATGTGCAGCAGCGTGCTCTTGCCTGCTCCCGACGACCCCACAATGGCGACGATCTCCCCCTTTTCCACCTCGATGTCGACCCCCTTCAGCACTTCCAGGGCCGTATAACGCTTATGTATATTTCTTGCTTCCAGTAAAGCCATATCTCCTGTGTGAGGCACCAAATATCTGCAAACAATACTGTCCGGCAAAGTAATCATCCCGGTTATAGTGTAGCGCTTAAGAATTCATTTTGAAAATTGGTGAATAAAGCTACTTTTGCGGAAAATTAGGACACGAATGTTCCACAAATTGGCATAGAAATTAGTCCTGATTACATACGTTTTACTCAAATAAACCGATTTATACAATGTTTTGGACATTAGAACTAGCCTCATACCTTGAAGACGCACCATGGCCTGCTACCAAAGATGAGTTGATCGACTTCGCCATCCGTTCCGGAGCGCCCATCGAAGTGGTTGAAAATCTCCAGGAACTGGAAGATGAAGGGGAAGTGTATGAAAGTATCGAGGACATCTGGCCCGACTACCCCTCGCAGGAAGACTTCATGTTCAACGAAGACGAATACTAACCAGCCCGAGCAATAAACGAATGGAGCCTCCCTATGCGGAGGCTTTTTTGTTTGCATCTTAATGTCTGAACCCGGATTTGGGGGGATTAGATGGATTTAGAGGATTAGAGAATCTTACAATAAAGAATAAGGCCTTTCCTAAGTGAAAGGCCTTATTCTTTATAGAGGTATGTTCCATCAGCAGACTGCTTACTTCTCCTCCTAATCCTTTAAATCCCCCAAATCCGGGTTCAGACATCCGATTCAGATTACTTACTTCGCCTCCGCTTCTTCCATAGTGCGCACAATCGCTTCGCTCACCCCGGTAAAGCTGAAGCCTCCGTCGTGGAAAAGGTTCTGCATGGTCACAAAGCGGGTCAGGTCGCTGAACAGGGTCACGCAGTAGTTGGCGCAATCCTCGGCCGAAGCATTGCCCAGCGGGCTCATCTTCTCGGCATAATCGACAAAGGCATCAAAGCCCTTCACGCCGCTGCCGGCCGTGGTGCGGGTAGGTGACTGGGAGATGGTGTTTACGCGCACCTTCTTGCGCACCCCGTAGTGGTAGCCAAAGGAGCGGGCCACGCTTTCCAGCAGCGCCTTGGCATCGGCCATCTCGTTATAGTCGGGGAACACGCGCTGGGCGGCAATATAGCTAAGGCCGACCACGCTGCCCCATTCGTTGATCGCGTCCATTTCCCAGGCCGTGCGCAACACGCGGTGCAGGCTCATGGCCGAAATATCGAGGGTTTTCTGGTTCCACTCGTAGTTCAGGTCCGTGTAGTGTTTGCCCTTGCGCACGTTCATACCCATGCCGATGGAGTGCAGCACAAAGTCCACGCCCCCGTTGAAGTGCTTCTGGGCTTCTTCAAATAACGTCTTCAGGTCGTCCATATTGGTCACATCGGCGCCCACCACCGGGGCCTCTATGGCCTCGGAGAGCTTATTGATCTCACCCATACGTAACGCCACCGGTGCATTGGAGAGCACGATCTGTGCCCCCTGCTCATGGCATTTGATAGCTGTTTTCCAGGCTATTGATTTTTCATCCAGCGCTCCGAAGATAATTCCCTTCTTGCCCGCCAGTAGGTTATTTGACATGTTGTTCTGAATTTTAAAGCGGTAAAAATAATCGTTTATCCCTTTACCCGCGGAAACACCCACGAAATTATTGTCACCACCAAAAAGGTGTAGGCAAATACCAGCACGAGGCTCGCCACCATGTACAGCAGGAATTGCCCGAACGACTGCCGGGGCCGGATCACCTTTTGCAACCACGCGTTGATGTACCAGGCCGGGATAAGGCTTAGTAAAATAATGACCAGTATGAGTAACCGCTGGAGCTTCAAACAGGGAATTTATATCGTGAGCCGTCAAACGTGAGACGTGAAACAAGTTCCATTCCTGCCCGCGCTCACTTCAATGACTTAATGACCAAATGACTTTTTGACTTCCGGCTAGCCGCTAGATGTACTGACAAACAAGGTTGGGTTATGGTCTACCCCCGGGGTCCCCTTCGCTGCAGCTGCGGGAGACCCCGGGGGCACGGCTGAGACGTGAAACAAGTTCCGTTCCTGCCCGCGCTCACTTCAATGACTCAATAACCTAATGACCAATTGACTTCCGGCTTGCCGCTAGAAGCTAACAGCTCGCAACTCGCAGCTCGGAGCTCGCAGCTTCCCTAATTCATCACCATCTCCCTCGCGTTCTCCAGCGCGGCCGCCGTGGGCTTCTCCCCGCTGAGCATCTTGGCGATGGCCACGATGCGCTCGTCGGTGTCCAGGAGGCGCACCCCGGTCGTAACGCTGTTGCCCTTCACCGCCTTGTACACCAGGAAGTGGGCGTCTGCCTTGCCGGCGATCTGGGGCTGGTGGGTGATGCAGAGCACCTGGCGCGCCGAGGCCAGCTCTTTCATGATGACGCCCACCTGCTTGGCCGCCTCGCCCGAGATACCCGTATCGATCTCGTCGAAGATGAGGGTAGGCAGGTTCATGCTCTTGGCCACCAGCGACTTGATGCACAGCATGAGGCGGCTCAGTTCACCCCCCGAGGCCACCTTGCGGATGGGCTGGAACTGCCCGCTTTTGTTGGCGTCGAAGAGGAATTCGATATCATCAAAGCCGTGCGGCGTCAGCGATCCCTTCTGGATCGACACCTTCAGGCGCGCATTGGGCATGCCCACCTGGGCCAGCATCTTGTTCACCTGGGTCTCCAGGGGCTTCACCTGTGCTGTGCGGGCAGCCGAGATCTTCGCGGCTCCCTCCTCGGCCTTTGCCAGCAGGGCTTTGTATTCCTTTTCCGTAGCCTCTATGGTCTCGTCGATGTTCAGCACCGCCTGCAGCTTTTCGTTCAGTTCAGTTCTTATCTGCAGCAGTTCGGCCGTGGTCTTCACGCCGTGCTTCTTCAGCAGCTTATAGCCCAGCGACAGGCGCTCGTTGATGCGCTCGATGGTTTCCGGGTCGGAGCCGATATGGTTGTTGATGCGGTCGGTCTCTTCGCAAATGTCCTGCAGCTCTATATAGGCCGAGTTGAGCCGGTCCACCAGGCCAGGCAGGTCGGGGTGCAGGTCCTTGTACTGCTGCAGGCCGTTGATCATGCCTTTCAGGTGGCGGATAATGGGCTCCTCGCTCTCTTCCAGCTCGTAATAGGCCTTGGTCAGGGCCGTCTTGATGCCTTCGGCATTGGTCTGCATCTTCAGCTCGATGTCCAGGTCCTCCAGCTCATTTTCCTTGAAGTTGGCCTCTTCCAGCTCGTTGAACTGGAACTGGTGGTAGTCGAACTCTTTATTGAATAACTCTTTCTGGCTTTGCAGCTCCTGCAGCTTTCCTTTCACCGCCTGGGCCTGCGTGTAGGTTTGCCGGTAAGCCTTCAGGGTCCCGAAGTTGCCGCCGAGGGCGTCCAGCACTTCACGCTGGAAATCGCTCTCCCCCAGTTCCAGGGTATCGAACTGCTGGTGCAGGTCCACCAGCAGGGAGCTCAGCTGGTTCAGCTGCGCCAGGTTCACCGGCGTGTCGTTCACAAAGGCGCGGCTCTTGCCCGAAGGGGCGATCTCGCGGCGCACGACCAGCTCGTCCAGTACATCCAGCTCGTTTTCCTTAAGAAACATCGTTACGTGCTCGTCCAGCAGTTCGTTGCGGAAGGAGCCTTCCACGATGCACTTCCTCTCGCGGTTCAGCAGTGAAGAGGAGTCGGCCCGCTGGCCCAGGATCAGGCCCATGGCGCCCAGGATAATAGACTTACCCGCACCGGTTTCGCCGGTAATGATGTTAAGGTTCGATGAAAAGTCTACTTCCAGTTCATCGATGATGGCGTAGTTCTGAATGGATAATCGGCTGAGCATAATCGGCCAACAAAATAAGCATAAATAGAGTTGCCGTCAATGAAAAACCCCTCCATTTTTGGAGGGGTTTACTAAATATTTTTGCAAAACCTACGAACCGGCCTTTCACCCAACTCACTGACCCTCAATCCCCTCATCACTGATCACTCATTACTCATTTTCCCTGCTCGCAGCTCGCAGCTCAAAGCTCGCAGCTTCTCTCTTACTTCACTTCCACCTGGTCCGCCAGCTCGGTATCCACCAGGATACGGCCGCAGTTCTCGCACACCATCACCTTCTTGCGCTGCTTGATCTCGCTCTGCTTCTGGGGCGGAATGGAATAAAAGCACCCACCGCAGGCATCACGCTCCACCGGCACCACGGCCAGGCCGTTGCGATAGGTGTTGCGGATCTTCTGGTAAGAGGCCAGCAGGCGGTGGTCTACCGCGGCACGGGCATCTTCCGCCGACTTATTGTATTGCTTTTCTTCCTTTTCGGTAGTGGCAATGATCTTCTCCAGCTCGCCTTTCTTGCCATTCAGCACCCCTTCTTTGGTAGCCAGGGCCTTCTTGGCCTTTTCCAGGGCCACGGCCTTCTCGGCGATCTCTTCGTTGGCGTCCTTGATATGCTTTTCGCACAGCTTTACTTCCAGCTGCTGCATCTCGATCTCTTTGTTGATGGCTTCAAACTCGCGGTTGTTCTTTACGTTCTCGCTCTGCTTCTCGTACTTCTTGATCAACGCCTCGGCTTCCTTGATGGCTTCCTTCTTCTGCGAAATAAACTCGGTAATCCCGTTGATCTCCTCTTCAATGCGCAGCTGGCGGGCCTGCAACCCCTGGATCTCGTCTTCCAGGTCGGCCACTTCCATCGGCAGCTCCCCTTTCAGGATGCGGATCTCGTCCAGCTTGGAATCGATCTTTTGAAGACTCACCAACGAGGTCAGTTTTTCTTCTACTGAGTATTCTTTAACGTTTGCCATTATAAAGTTTGTAGTTTGAAATTAGTGGTTTGCCCTGTATTTACCTTCCCCGGTCTCATTCCTTTCGCTTCCGGTCCTTTCTTCCGACTGCCCTATAGGGTTGAAAATCAGATGAAATACTGTACCGGGTTGGTATTTACGCTTGTTTTAAGGACGGCAAAGTTAGGGAATTTTTCCACCAAAAGGTCATGGAGCAGCTCTACAGTGTACTGTTCGCTCTCGTAATGGCCAATGTCGGCGATCACCATCCGGCCCTCGGCGTCGAAGAACTCGTGGTATTTCACGTCGCCCGTCACATAGAAGTCGGCCCCGGCTGCCCGGGCTTTACCGATCAGCGGGGCACCGGCCCCGCCGCACACCGCCACCCGCTTTACGGGCCGGCCCCTAAGGGGGGTGTGGCGGATAGCCCCTACTTTAAAGGTAGACTTCAGCGCCGCCAGGAAGGCTTCCTCCGCCACCGGCTGGTCCAGCTCGCCTACAATACCCGCCCCGATGCCGTAGTGGGCGTTTTCCATGGTAAAGATGTCGTA
>DASWYM010000193.1:0-18302 GCA_036404975.1 Chitinophagaceae bacterium | reverse complement strand
TAGTTTTGCCTCAAATGATTAGCATCATTTTTGGGAACAGAGGGGTATCGCTTTACTTTGCAGCGGTTCAATACTATGAAAAAGACCATAAACCTGATTTTGGCCGTACTGCTGGCCGGCCACGCTATAGGCCAGCAACTTCCCGCCACAGACTCCCGTGCCACCATTAAGTGGGCACCAACCGGACTGGTATACGGGGGCCTGAACTTCGGGGGCGAATACAACGTTGGCGAAAAGCGTTCCGTGACCGCCAGGATAGGGCTGCCGGTAACCGTACAGAATACCGTTGAATACGATGGCAAGCACGTGGACTTCAACATGAAAGCCACTTCGCTGAGCGCCGGCTACCGGGTGTACCTCTCGAAAAAGCACATGAGGGGCCTGTACGTGGAGCCTTATGCCAAATACGTTCACCACAGCAGCGAAGGCGTGGGCACCGGCAACCTGGAAGATAAGATGGCCGTGATGGACTTTACCAACGAGTACAAAGCCGTTGGCGTGGGCGCCCAGCTGGGTGCACAGTTCTTTTTAGGCAAGCGGTTCGTAGTGGACCTGTACTTCATAGGGCCGGAGATCAACTCCGCCACCGACCATTTGAAAGCAGTGGAAGTATCGAATGAACTTCCCTGGACTGCCATTGAGGCCGAGGATGCTGAAAATACTATCCGGGCCTTTGTGGACCGATACCCCTTTGTACGGAACCGCACTGATATCAAGGTGGACCGGAACAACCGTACAGTGACGGCTGATTTCAAGGGTGCGCTGCCGGGTTACAGGGCCGGCCTATCACTGGGCTTTGCTCTGTAAAAACGAAAAGAAAGAAGGAGGCGAAGGAGAAAAAGAGGAGCAGGAGCAAAAAGAACCTCGATAAACGACTACTTCTAATACAAACGGTTGTAAATAAAAAAGGAGATAAAGATGTTACTCTTTACCTCCTTTTCTCTTTTATACGTTTCGCAATTAATTAGCAAATACTTTCTTGAGGATTTCCGATGTGCGGGCCATTGGGTCTTTGCGGATCTTCTGCTCTTCCTGTGCTACCTGGAAGAAGATACCCGCAAGGGCTTTTTCGGTTACGTAGGCCGAAAGATCGGGGTTCACAGGATCGGTGCTGAACTTGTTGTAGGCACTGAATACTGCGTTCCAGTGTTTGGTGGCATTCACCTTCTTTAGTGATTCCTCGATCACCGGGCGGAAGGCTTCGGTGAGTTGAGCGGTCGTCTTGCCTTTGAGGTAATTGGTGGCGGCAAAGTCACCCCCTTTAAGAATACCCACGCCGTCCTGGATGGTCATACCTTTGATCGAGTTCCAGAAGATGGGCGCCGCCTTCTTGGCGGCGTCTTCGGCCGCCCGGTTCATGGAGAGCACCGCATTGTCGACCAGCTTACCCATACCCAGGTTGCGTAGGGACTTTTCTACCTTCTGGGCTTCGGGCGGCATAAGTACCTTGATGGCCGCATCCTTAAAAAAGCCATCCACGGCAGAGAGCTTCTGGGTACTGTTGTCGGCGCCTACTTTAAGGGCTTCCTTCAGACCGGAGATAATTTCTTCGTTGCTCAGGGATTTGGCGGCAGGGGTTTTCAGGATACTGCCGATGGTGGTCTTGCCGGTGGAGTCCGGTGTGGTAGCTTTCTTGATCAGCCCCTTCAGGCCTTGGGCGTTAAGCGCAGATGCAGTCAGAAAAAGCGAAAAGAGTAAAGTTGCTTTTTTCATAGATTGGTGGAATATTATATTATGAAAGTAAGGTAGTATAACTTAATTCACCGTTAAATTCGTTTTCCAATCACCAACACCACCATTCCATGATCAGTATCTGGGAAAAGGAAACCTTCTTTGCTCCGCAGGACGTTATTATCCTGGGGAGTGGGTTTGTGGGGCTGTGGTCC
This sequence comes from Chitinophagaceae bacterium, assembly GCA_036404975.1. GTDB lineage: Bacteria > Bacteroidota > Bacteroidia > Chitinophagales > Chitinophagaceae > Flavisolibacter. The sequence continues at coordinate 16,416 of DASWYM010000193.1, read as the reverse complement.
GCCTTTTACCTCAAAAAGAAACATCCTAAACTCAAGGTCTCGGTCCTGGACAGGGGCATAATCCCTACGGGGGCGAGCACGCGCAATGCAGGCTTTGCCTGCTTTGGCTCGCTGAGCGAACTGGTGTACGACGCCCGCACCATGGGCAGCGACAAGATGCTGCAGCTGGTGGAAATGCGCTACAGGGGACTGGAACGGATACGGAAGTACTTTGATAAAGAGGTGATAGACTTTGATTTGTGTGGAGGCTACGAACTGTTTGACCCCGGCTCGTCCCCCGCTTCGGAGGAGATCGACAACCATATAGAGTACATCAATAGCCTGCTGAAGCCGGTTACCGGCACCAAAAAGACCTTCCGGAAAGCGGACGACCGGATCAGCACCTATGGCTTCGGGCAAACACAGCACCTGGTGAAAAACGACCTGGAGGGCAGCCTGCACTCCGGAAAACTGCTGAGCGCCCTGCTGCAGACCGTGCAAGGCATGGGCGTTCAGGTGTTTACAGCCGTAGATGTCAGGAACTTTCATGTTTTTGATGAAACCATTGAGCTGGAAACTAACCGGCAGCTAAGCTTCTTTACCAAAAAGCTGTTGGTATGCACCAATGCCTTCGCCAAAGAGTTGCTGAAAGATATTGACGTAGTGCCGGCACGCGGACAGGTAGTGCTCACCTCGCCCATTAAAAACCTGCCCTGGAAAGGCACCTTCCACTCCGACGAAGGGTTCTACTATTTCCGCAACCTTGGCGAGCGGGTGCTGCTGGGCGGGGCCCGCCATAAAGCCTTTGCCGAGGAGCAGACCACGGAGATGGATATCTCGGAGAAAATACAGGGCGAACTGGAGCGCTACCTGGCTACGGTGGTCCTGCCACAATTTGCGGGGAAATACGCCATAGAGAACCGCTGGAGCGGCATCATGGCTATGGGCAGTGAGAAGATGCCCATTGTAAAGCAGGTACTGCCGAACGTATTCTGCGCCGTGCGGATGAGTGGCATGGGCGTGGCCCTGGCCCCCATAGTGGGGCGCGAGGTCACCAGCCTGATGATGGCTTAATACTTCACCAGTTTTTGACGGATCTCTTCGTTGCCGTTCCTGATCCAGACCATATAAATGCCGGGGCGCAGGTGCGAGAGGTTGATTTTTTGCGTAGCAGACGTGAGGACCTGGCGGTGCACTTCTACCCCATTTACCGCAATCACTTTCAGCTCCCTGCCGATCCATTGATCACGACCGGAAACATCGATCGTCACTTCACCGGCTACCGGGTTAGGATAAAGACGTGGCTCTTTATGAGTAACCGGTGAGTCTTCAACCGGTGCTTCTTCCAGCCAGGGCTCGTTCAGCCCCCGGGAAGAGAGCAAAGAGTAGCGCGGACCGCCCGGCTCAAAGAGGGTGCGCATGCGCTGCTTTTGCCCGTGGGTGAATAGATTCATACAGGCATCGTTTACAAAGTCCATGTAGTTCATGTACATGTCGCCTGTGGCGTTGTTTCCGCAACTGGTGCGTACGGTAGTGGGGCAGCCGGTGGTGAAGTTGCCTTGTTTGGGTGTATCGTCTACGCCGTCGTCGCCGCAGTAGGTATCGCCCCATATGTGCTTCAGTCCCAGCCAGTGGCCCACTTCATGAACGACGGTACGGCCCTTGTCGTAAGCGCCTCCGCCATTGATCGTTCCAAAAGCGGAGAGGTTGATCACCAGACCATCCTTGTCGGCGGGGCCGCCGGGCTCGCTGGCATAGCCCAGGATCTGGCGCAGGTTGCCCACCCATATATTCAGGTAGCTTTTGCTGTCCCAGGCGTTATCGCCGCCCTGTGCAGAGAATTTGATCTTATCATCCATGCCCCATTCACTCACTGAAGTGTGCTTGCGGATAATGCCTGTGGTAGGCCGTCCCATAGGATCGGCCGAGGCCAGGGCAAATTCGATCCCCACATCAGCGCCCAAGGCTTTAAAGCGATCGGGAGTATTTACCGTATCGGCATTCAGGCGACGGAAGTCACGGTTCAGCGCTTCGATCTGGCTGGTCACCTGGCTATCGGAAATATTCTGGGAGGAGTTGTTGTATAATATATGTACGACTACCGGTATCCGGATGATCTCTTGGGCTGCGGTCTTTTGGGTAGTAGCCCCTGCTGCCTGTTCCTTAATAAAAGCTTCTAAGGCTGCCCGCTTCGCAGCATACAAAGGGTGCAGGGCCTGTTGCTGCTCGGCATAGGCCTGGGTTAGGCAGGCACGCTGCGCAATGCCTTGTAAAGAAGCCATCATGAGTACGACGAATACCAATGTTCTCATAGTTCCAAGAATTGATAGTACGCATAAGGCAGACGGATTGATTAGGGGAGTTTAACCGATATTGGATGATGAGAATATTGGCAAATACAACGAATTCCCAGGAATTGGAAGCTTGGATAACTAAGGATAAAGTGCAGGGGATCTTTTGTAGGATACGGGAGAGAGGATGCATCAAATATACACCTAGTTTTTAACTAACAAAAAACAAACCAGAAATTTATGTTTAACAAAGACTTTGGTGCGATGCTCTATTTTTGCTGCATGAAATGTTTGCTTTTCGGTGCCCTGGCGTCAACTGGCTTATTGATTATGTCCTGCAGTGGAAACAACGATACTTCGGCGGGGAATACAGCGCCCCAGAGCAGTGTAGCTTCCCTGAGTTATACGGTAGGTGGTGCTTTCCCGCACGACACCTCCCACTTTACACAAGGGCTGGCATTCTACGGCGATCAATTGCTGGAAGGCACGGGTAACTACGGAGCGTCGAAACTCCTTCAACTGGATCTGAGCACCGGGAAGAGCACCCGCGAAGTGGCCCTTCCCAAAGAATTCTTCGGGGAAGGAATCACCATCCTGAACGACACCGTTTACCAGCTTACCTGGAAAGAGAACAAGGTCTTTGCTTACACAGCCAAAGACTTCAAAAAAGTAAAGGAGTTTTCCATTAATACCGAAGGATGGGGCATCACCCACAACGGTTCCGAGCTCATTGTCAGCGATGGGAGCTCCAACTTGTACTTTTACGAGCCCTCCACCTTCCGCCTGATGCGTACCCAGGGAGTGACCGAAGACGGCAGTCCTGCCGTGAACCTGAATGAACTGGAATACATTAATGGCCATGTGTACGCCAACCAGTGGCAATATAACTATATATTGAAAATAGATCCCCGGAGTGGCCAGGTAGTAGGCAAGATGGACCTGTCGGAACTGCACAACCGTGCCAAGGCCAAAAACCCTTCGGCGGATGTACTGAACGGCATTGCTTTTAACCCGGTGAGCAAAAAAGTGTATGTGACCGGCAAAGACTGGCCGGAGATCTACGAACTACAGTTCAATCCTTAGGCTTTCCCGATAATATAAATTAGCGAGCTGCACTGGTCTTTATTAGTCAGAGCTTTTATATTGGAGCGCAGCCCATTGGTAAAGGAGGCCAGGTAATGGGTGCGTCCATGACGGTATTTGGAGCTAAGCAGGCTGATATAGAAAGCATCAAACCACATCGGCTGCTTTGCCCTGATGCTGAGCCCATGTGCCTTCATGAGCATATCCATTGACCTGGGGGTAAAGTGGTACAGGTGACGCGGCACGTCATACGCCGCCCAGTCGCGCCGGTAGATCTGTGCGTCGAGCGACTGGTAGTTGGGTACCGCAACAAACAGCTTCCCCGTTGGCTTCAGCAGGCCTTTCAGTTGTTCTATATAGGCATGCAAATCATGCACATGCTCCAGTACGTGCCAAAGCGTAATGGCATCAAAGCTGCCTGCCGGTAATTGATTCAATTGGGAGGCTTCAAAGACGGTAAGGCGATACAGCTTGCGCGCAAGCTCGCGGGCTTCGTCATCTGGCTCAAGGCCCAGTACCTCCCACCCTTCCTTCTTCATCACGTTCAGGAAAGCGCCGGTGCCGCAGCCTACGTCCAGCAGCTTGCCCCCGATCACGCCGGTCTGGCTGGCAATGAACTTGGCTTTTTGCTGCAGGGTGTATTTGCGTACCCGTTGGTATAGCTTATTGATTACCCCTTCGCTCGTATTTGTATGGGATATATATTCCGGTGATTTATAATAAGGGCCGATGCTGTCGGCAGTGGGCACGTCCTGGGTAAAGCGCAGCGAGCAGTGCCCGCACTGCCAGATGGTATAGTCTTCTTTACTCACGGTATAATCGGTCACGGTCAGTAAGGGATTGATATCCCCGCTTTTGCAAACAGGACAGGACGTATAATGCACTCTATCAGCCATAAGGGTTGCAAAATAAAAAGAAAAGGATCAATCTTACCAAATAGGATAAGCCAGGGAGGCCATCGCTCTTGTACGGGTGCCGGTGGACTCCGGCCTGAATCCTTCTTTATAAAAATAGTAAGCAAGAAATAAAAGGGCCAGCCCCAGTAGGATCCACCCGATAATAACCAGCACCGACTGCTTAGGAGCTGAGTCCTGTATGTAACCGGCCACATCGCCCGATTGCACCTCCTGTTCGCCAATCAATACGGTGTGCTGAGCGTTCTCGCGGATGATCTTATGTGCTTCCACCGGAGACAAGTGGACCAGGGGCGTTCCCTCCAGGTCGATCCTGTTCTGCCGGTAGTGAAGTATCCCTATACCCGGCCAGGTAAATGAACCGCTGGCCAACCGTTCCTTTAGCTGCCGGCCGAACTGCTGCAGCCGGTTTTCGGCGGTAGCAGCATCGGTCTCCCACTCCTCCTGCAGGTATTCCAGTTGGGTATCCGGCAAGCGCCCCTCCGCCTTATAATGGATCCCAAAAGTGGGGGGATAGATCAGCCTCTCGGCAAATTCGAGCCGGGCCGGCTGCTCCACCACCACAAAGCTCCCGATAGAAGGAATATAGAGTTGATGGTACTGGTGCAGGTATTTTGTGAGTAGGTCGAACACTATTGGTTGTTTTGAGCAAACGAAAATACTACTCCTCCGAGGAAATTAAAGCCATAAACCGGGTATTGCTTCCAGCGCTGGTAATCGTTGTTCAGGATATTGTTGAACTGGGCCCACAGTTTTACATTCTTGTAAACGGCAAACTCCAGCCCTGCGCCCAGGTCCATGCCGCCTTTCTGCTTGCCCCGGTCACCCTTGGTCTGGTACCACACCGCGTCAAATGCATACAGGTCGCCCTTCACGTAAAGATCCTTCAATACCTGGAGACGTATGTTGGTATTAAACTCCAGTTGAGGGATGCCGAAGGGCTTTTCGTACACATCATCCATGTTGATGAACCGCTTCAGCGCCAGGCCGGTTTTCATGGTGAACTTTTCGCCTACCGTATAGCCGATCTCTCCATTAAAGTTAAAGGCGCGGGCTTCCGGGTCATTGAGCACCAGGAAAGACTTTCCAGTAGCGGTATCGTTGACGAAGTACTGCTGGTTGGTGATCTTGTTGTAACCCAGTTTGAGGTTATAGTTAAAGTGATCGGTCACGGCCCCTTTTATGCCTCCGTAGAATTCCTCGATCTGCGAGTTATTGGAAAAGGCCGGTGCCCAGATCCAGGGGTTGTACTCTGCCAGCGAACGGAAGGTATTGCTTTGCAGGTAGCCGATCCACCCGGCCTGCAGGGTGATGCGCTTGTCGGAAGAGCTGAGTTCCGCCATGATGTTGGGGAACAGCTTGAAAGCGCCGTTGTCCCACGATGGCCTGATCCCGGCCTGCAGGTTGAGCACGGCGGTCTTTACCAGAACGGAGGGTGCCAGCGAGAAATAGTTATTCTTGATGGTCTTTTTACCATCGGGAGAATAGCGGGTCAGGTTACCCTCCAAGGCCACGTCGGCTTCAAAGTTCTCTCCTATGGTTTTACGTACCGGGAGATTGAAGTAGGTATTGGACTCCTTGTTTTTCAACCGGTCATTGAACACATCAATCCTGACTTCCGGGTTGTACGAAATACCCAGCTCCGTACGGTTGATGTTGTGAAAGTTCACCCGCGCGCTCCAGGTTTCAAAGCGTACCTTAATAGAATCCTTTGGAAACTCAAGGCTCTTGGGTTCGTATCCATATTTATTATAGCGATCATCGCTGACCCCGAAGCGACCATTCCACTGGATGTTGTTGCCCGTTTGCATAAAGCCATTGAACTCCACATCTGTGTTACTGAACTTCTGGTGCTCGATCTTTCCCTTGGAGGAAAGATGCTTTCCGTAAATGTTCAGCCCAGCTGTTTTACCGTTCCCCAGCGAAAGGCCGGTCTCAAAATAAGGCGAGCTCAGGCTGCCGTAGCCTACCTTGGCGAAGTTCCACAAGGGCCAGGTGCCGGCAGTATCTACTCCCAGGGCCAGCGGCTTCAGCGTACCGGGCTGGTAGGCAAAAAGCAGGTTCTGGTTAGGAAGCTCGTACTGCAGTCTTGGCCGCGTAGTATCGGCATAGGGAGGCGTGGCATCCAGGTTGATCTTGGCCGCCGGCTTCAGTTCGGGCTTGAAGGTGGAGGTTACGCTGACCTCTCTTTTGCGGATCGTGTCCTGTGCCTGCGCGGAAGCATTCAATATTAGGAGACCAAATAGTGCTATGGAGATGGAACGCATAATATAGTGACTTGTCTGGGATTATTGATTAGTTACCTTGCTGCCTTTACTTTCTTCAACTACCACTTCATCCAGCTTTCGCTGGGCCTCGGCTTTTAGTTCGGCGTTCAGGCTGTTATCTACAATACTTTGGAAGGTAGCTTTTGCATTGAAGTAGTCTTTCTGCTTGAAATAGACATCCCCCAACAGGATATAAGCCCTGGTTACCCAAAAATCGTAAGAGCCTGACTTATTGACCACTTCAAAGGCAGCTTTCTCTGCATCGTTCCAGCGGGACAGGGCAAACCAGCTGTTGGCAATCTCATAGCGGGCTTCTGCGGCCAATGCGGCTTTGTTTACGGCAACTACAGACTTGAAGGAACTAATAGCCACGTCGTATTCGCCTTTGATCTGGGCCGCCTTTCCAATAGCCATGTTGGCCAGGGACTTATCATCGGCGCTGCTGCCTTTCAGCGCTACCAGCTCTTTAGCGTTCTCCACTGCCTCGGTCCACTTTTGCAACTGGTACTGGCTTCTTAACAAGCCGCGCATAGCTTCCAGCCGGATCTCCTGGCTGGCCGACAACTGCTTTAACTGGCTGAAGTATTTTTCGGCCTGGGCATAGTTCTTTAATTCAAAGAAATTAATGCGTGCCGCTCCCAATACCGCCCTTTCTGCATATACGTTCGGAGCCCGCTCGCCTACCGCTTCGAAATGCTCCAGCGCCTTTGGCCAGTCCTTACGCGCCTGGTAGATCTCGCCGATACGGAAATGGGCATCAATGGCATAAGTACCGGTGGCAAACCGCTGCAGGTACTGCTCAAAGGAAGTGAGTGCATTGGCAGTATTTCCGTTCTCGTATTGGATCTGGGCAGCTGCATAGGTCAGGGAATCCTCAGCACTTACCGTCAACGGCTTTCCTGCCTGCCGGGCGGCATCCGCATACTCGGTTGGACGCCCCTGCTCTACATAGATGGTCCTCAGGTTCTCGAGGGCCACATCGGCTTCCGGAGCATCAGGATAGGTATTGATTAATTGCTTGAACTGGGCAATGGCCTCGTTGCTGTTATTGAGGTTATAATTGGCTATACCAAGCTTTAAATAAGCTTGTGGCTTCAGGCTGGCATAGCCGCTGGCCTTGATAATGTTGTTCAGGAACGGTATGGCTTCACGAAAGCGCTCCTCCGCCATGTAGGTAGAGGCAATTTCCATGTTGGCGTCCGCTACTAAAGGCGATGCCGGGAACTTACGGATCAGGGTATTCATTAACCCGATCTTCTCATTGGAACTGTTGATCCCGGCAATCATGGCCTTCTGGAAAGTAGCGTAATCTTCTGCTGGCCAGGAGAAGCGAATGATGTTATCATACATGGTACGCGCCTGGCTGTAACTGCGGCCCATATAATAAGCATCCGCTGTCCGCACATAAGCGTCTTGTGTAATGGGATCAGAGTTCAGGGAGACATTCCTGGCTATAGGCTCAAAGAAAGACCGGGCAACCGGGTAGTTCTCTTTCCTGTAATAAGTATAGCCCAGGTTGTATTTTACATTCTTTTCATTGGCTTCCCCGTTGGCAGGAGCCCCGGCATTCAGGTAGGCGTGGTAATAGCGGATGGCATCATCGATGCGGTTGTTCCGGTAGGCAATCTCCCCTTTCCAGAAATTCACCAGGGGAAGTACCGATGCATTGTTGGGATCCTTCAGAGCCTTGTCCAGCAGGGCATCCGCTTCCGCCAGCCGTCCGTCGTTGACCAACTCGGTGGCACGGCCATAGAGAATCCGCGGATATAGCCGCTTCGTATTGGCAGAAGTATATTGAAGGCTTTCCAGCAGTGCCAGGGCATCGCGGTAATTATTGGTATTGGCCAGGGCGCCCACCAACAGGTCGGTAGCTTCGTCCCTGTATTGCGAGTTGGGATAGTCATTCAGAAAAGTACGCAGGCTTTTCAGAGCTTCGTCTTGGTAGCCGAGCTCGTAGGAAAGTTTGGCATAGTTGAACCGGGAAATCTCTCTCTGCTCCTGGTTGCTGTTGTTGGAAGAGCTAAACAGGAAGGCATTCCGGGCATTGGCCTTTTGGTTGGTCCGCAGGTACGAGTCGCCCAGCAGGTACATGGCGTGCTGGCTCAGGGAATCTTCCTTTCCGCTCAACTGCTTGAAGCCTTCAATGGCTTTGCTCAGGTTATTGGCGCGGTAGTAGGCATAGGACAGTTCATAAAGATCTTCACGGCGTACCTTCTTGGAGCGGTTTACATAATCCTCGAGGTAAGGCAAGGCCTTATCAAATTGCTTTCTTTCAAAGTACGCATGCCCCAGCATTTGCTTCAGTTCCAGGTCGTAGTGTTGCGATTTGCCTTGCTGGATCTTGCCTTCGGCATACTTAAGGGCTTCATCTTTCCGGCCCTGCACATAATAGATCTGGGCAATATAATAAGGCACCACGGCTTCGTACTCCGGCTCGTTCTCCACCGCCTTAAAGCTTTGCAGCGCCTCTGTATAGTTACGGTCGCGGAAGGCCAGGAATCCATAATAATAATTGGCATCGAGGTAATTAGGATCATCCTTCATCTGGCGGATGGTGTTCAGCAGGGGCTTGGCCTGGGCAAAGCGCTGCAACGTAAAATAAGAATACCCCTGGTGAAACTTCATATCAGCGATCTCGCGGTTGCTCAGGTTGGCGATGTTGGCGCCTTCATACAGGTCGGCAGCCTCGGAAAACTGCTCCATCCGGAAATAGTACTCTGCCAGGTGAAAGTTCATCATCTGCACCCGTGCATTGTTCTTGGCCACGTTGATGTATTGCTTCGCATCGTATTCTGCCCTGCTCTCGTTTTGCTTCAGGGCGAGGACAATAGTATAGTAATCAATCTCCTGGGCGGTGACAGACCGATCAACACGGTCTGATTCTTTAAGGGATTGCTGCAGTTCTTTTAATATCGGGTAGGCTAAATTATAGTGACCTTTCTGGTAGTACTCCTTCGCCATTTCAAACCGCTCGTCGGGGTGATTATTATTACGGTTTTGCTGTGCGTAGGAACAAAAAGTGAAAATAGTGAAAGAGCAGAGCAGGCTGATTTTCTTCATAAGATGTCCATTTCCGATGGTGGGATAACGCTGTAAATATTCAAATTATTTTGACGGGTACCAAACATCATTCCAAAAGAATGCAAATCTTAACGCTTTGCCCGGGATGTTTAACAAAACCTTGAAAGCCACCCCATAATTGGAAATTGTTCTGTAACATTGCGCGTCCTAAAAATCTTCTTATGAAAAGACTATTCAGCACCAAAACATCCGATTCTGCTTTTTCCATTGCTACTCTCCTACTTCGCGTAGGAGCCGGCCTGCTCATGCTGGTCAACCATGGTTTAGACAAACTGATCCACTTTGCCGATAAAGCTTCGCGGTTCTCCGATCCCTTTGGCATCGGCTCTACCACTTCACTGGCCCTGATCGTGTTTGCTGAATTCTTTTGCGCGGCCTTTATCATACTTGGCCTGTTCACCCGCCTGGCCGCCATTCCCCTTGTTATCGGGATGGGCGTAGCATTATTTTATGCGCACAATGGCGAATTCTTTGGTAAGGGTGAAAGTGCGGCACTTTTCCTGACAGCTTTCCTGGCGATCCTGATGCTGGGTCCGGGCAGAGCAAGCCTCGATCGTTTTATTGGTAAATAGGCCTACACCCTGTGGGCATCAGCCCTCCATAATTTGATATGCTTCTTTATAGCATCATTCGAAAGGTTCCCATCAGCTGCCCGTTGGGCCAGCGTTGGGAACTCTTCGTCTGAAGCAAACCGTAAGGCAATGATCTGTTGCAGTGTAAGCCGGCTGTCCAGGGGCTTGCCAGTGAGGATAAAATAACGAAGGCCCTCTTCTGCCCTGATCGCCCGGTCCTGGGCCTTCAGAGCAAATGCTCGGCTATGGACGTAAAGGCTTAATAAGATAAAGCTGACCAGCACCAGCAAGGAGGCCGAATAAAAGCTATCAGCCGAAGAATAGATCATATTGCGGATCGACCCGATCAAAAGAGCAATCAGCGCCAGTAAGGTCAGGATATGATAGGTAAAAACAAATTGGCGATGGTTTTTGTAATTCTGTTCTGCCATGATTAAACGGTTGTATACAAAGCTAAGATAATGGCAGGAGGGCGAAAAGTAAAGTAGTGATCTCCCTCTCCTATCTATTATAAGTTCAGTAAACGCATGTTGCATTTTCCTATTTAAGTTTATCGAGGACCCTGTACATCTTCTGCACCAGTGCAGAAGAAGAACCGTTGTAATTATTGACCAGGAAGGAAAAAACATATTCGGTGCCGTCCTTTGCCGTATGGTAGCCGGCAAAGCCCTTTACATTATTGATGGTTCCGCTCTTCATCTTCATGCCATTATACTCAGGGAGCGCATTATAGAAACCCCGGAACCAGGGTTGTCCTTTGGCATACTTTAAAATAGAAACCTGCGCCCTGGTAGTTACCCTGTTCAGTGGAGACAGTCCCGAACCGTCCACCATATTCAGTTCTGTTTCTGCAACACCCTTCCCCTTCCAGAAGTTCTTCAAACGCTTCACACCTTCACCGGTGTCGCCGTTCTGCTTTTCCTTATGAGCAAAGGTTTTGAGCAGCGCTTCCCCATACAGGTTGATGCTCTTTTTGTTGAACCAGTAGATAATGCTGTCCAGGGAAGGAGAAATCTCCGTATGAATGACCTTATAATGACTGCCCCTTTCAATCCCTCCCATTTGCTTCTTAGCCACACTACCGGAGGGGCTGTTGATATTCAGGCGCTGCAGTGTATCGGCTAAAGTCGCAGCGAACTGCAACTGTGCAGAAGGCATAGCACCCGAGATCTCGAAGTTCTTTTCTCCTACAGGGATCGTTCCCCGGATCACGCCACCGGTGCCGGCGGGCGAAAAATAGATATAGGCATTGTCACCCGTTCCTTTTGCAGCGGCAGAAAGCGCAGATGTTAGTGAATAATGATACAATTGGGGACGGGTGGCTTTGATCTCCACTTTGCTGTCGATCGTATTGCCCGACTGCAACACCACATCGTATTGGTTCTCGCGCCAGTTCAGGGCACCGGCCCCGGCACCATAATAATTCCCGATGTCCTGCCAGATCCAGCCATCCGGAATGGCTTCACTGTCCCAGCCATTCACATCGACGGCTATCTGTTCATAGGCCCTAATACCGCTTTTCCTGATGGCTCCGGCCACGCGCTGCATGACGCCCCCCTCTTTTGTGGATTCCCACCGCCAGCTGCCCAGGGTTGGATCGCCTGAAGGGCGGATCAACAGGCTGCCGTTCAGCACTCCATTGTCAAGTGTACCAGTATAGCCAACCTCGGTTTTATACCGGAAGTCTTTACCCAGTAATTCATACGCTGTTACCGAGGTGATCACCTTCTGCGTGGATGCTGGCGCCAATCCTACCCTCCCGTTCTTCTCAAATACGACCTTCCCGCTTTTTGCCTCCACCACGTAAAGCGACGCTATTCCATTGACCATCTGGCCATCTTTTTCAAAGGAAGAAAAAGCCTCCGCCAGCAGGGCGGGTACGTTTTGTGCTCCAACGGCAAACGAACACAGCAACAAAATGAGCAGATTGATTGTTTTCATCCTTAGTAACATTGCACTAAAATTAGCCCTCATTTAAATTATTGGACCATGCAAGAAGTTAATGCTTCGATAATAACGATTGGAGATGAACTGCTGATAGGACAAACCGTTGACACCAACAGTGCTTTTATTGGGACGGAGCTGAATAAAATAGGGGTTTGGGTAAAAAAGCGAATTGCAGTAGGCGATATAAAAGAAGACATACTACAGGCATTGGAGGAGCAAAGCAAAAGCACTCCCATTATTATCATCACAGGCGGCTTAGGCCCTACGGCCGATGACATTACCAAGCCGGCGCTTTGTGAGTATTTCGGATCGCAGCTGGTGGTAAGTGAAGAAGCCCTCCGGAATGTACAGGAAATATTTGCCCGGCTGAACCGTCCGCTCATTGAACGCAACATCAGGCAGGCCGAGGTACCTCATAACTGTACCGTGCTGAACAATACCCGCGGCACGGCCCCGGGGATGTGGTTTGAAAAGGACGGAGTGGTGTATATTTCCCTGCCGGGCGTGCCCCACGAGATGAAAGGACTTATGGAGCTCAGTGTGATCCCAAAGCTAAAAGAGCATTTCACCTTGCCGGTTGTCCAGCACCGCACGCTGCTTACAGCAGGCAAGGGCGAATCGGAAATAGCCGAACTGCTGAAGGATTTTGAAGCGGCATTGCCCTACTATATCAAACTGGCCTACCTGCCCTCCTACGGCATGGTGCGGTTGCGGCTAACAGGAAGGGCTGAAAGCGGGGGTACCCTCAACCGCGAACTCGACCGGCAGTTTACCCAACTGAAAGCTTTGGTCAGGGAATGGATGGTGGTGGATGAGGACATTACTATAGAACTGGCGGTCAGTCGTATGCTGAAGCAGCGGGGAAAGACGCTGTCTACAGCCGAAAGTTGCACCGGGGGCTATATTGCCCACCTGATCACGTCGCACAGCGGCTCTTCACAATTCTTTATGGGCGGGGTCGTCAGCTATGCCAACGAAGTCAAAAGAGCGGTGCTTGGGGTGCAGGAAGCCACCTTGAATAACTTTGGGGCCGTGAGCGAACAAACCGTTTCTGAAATGGCATCAGGCGCCCTGCGGACACTCAAAACCGATTATGCCATTGCCACTTCCGGCGTTATGGGTCCCGGGGGAGGCACACCTGATAAACCGATAGGCACCGTATGGATTGCTGTGGCCGGTCCCAATGGTGTCAGGGCCCGTAAACACTTCTTCCGCTTTGACCGCAGCAGGAACATTGAACTGGCCGCTGCCATCGCGCTCAACATGCTGCGGGTATACCTGGTGGAAGAGCAATCCAATTAACCCGCATGCATTAAACTCGCTTTGCTTATTTTTGGCGGGCTAAAGAGGGTCCGGAACCTGTGGGCTAATAACAGCAGGATACAGAACCATCTTTACTCATATCAATAAACGATTGCTGATTACCTAAAAAATGAATATGGCTACAGTTGATTTAGTAATGCCTAAGATGGGCGAAAGCATCATGGAAGCAACCATTTTGAAGTGGCACAAGAACCCCGGAGATACGGTAAAGATGGACGAAACCGTACTGGAGATTGCCACCGATAAAGTGGACAGTGAGGTTCCTTCCACCGCCGAAGGCGTTATTGAAGAGCTCTTATACAACGTCAATGACGTGGTTCCCATCGGGACGGTAATTGCCCGCATTAAAACAGGTGCCGGCACCGCAGCCAGTGCCCCGGAGCCACAGCCTGCCGCCTCTGCCTCTACGCCCAGCCAGCCGCAACCGGCCCCACAAGCCGCTCCCCTTGCCAGCCATGCAGCTGCAGCTCCCTCAGGCGGCAACCGCTTTTATTCGCCCCTGGTGCTGAACATCGCCGCCCAGGAAGGTGTAAGTATGACCGAGCTGGAGTCGATCCCGGGCACGGGCAATGAAGGACGTGTGACCAAAAAAGATATCCTTCAGTACGTTAGCAACAAGAGAAGCGGTAAGGCTCCGGCGCCTACGGCAGGTCCTTCGCAGCCACAAGTCCAGCAACCGCAGCAGCAACACATGGTCATTCCCATGAACAAGGTGGAGCCCTCGGCAGCGCCCGTACAGTACAGCGGCAATGTGGAAATCATCGAAATGGACCGTATGCGCAAACTCATTGCAGATCATATGGTGCGCAGCAAACACACCAGCCCGCACGTGACGTCCTTCACTGAAGCCGACGTTACCAACCTGGTCATGTGGCGCAATAAGGTTAAGAAGGAATTCGAAAAACGCGAAGGCACCAAGATTACCTTCACACCGCTGTTCATTGAGGCCATTGTCCGCTGCATCAAGAAGTTCCCACTGATCAACAGTTCCGTCGAGGGGTCGCGCATCATCGTAAAGAAGGACATTAATATCGGTATGGCCACAGCCCTACAGAGCGGAAACCTGATTGTACCGGTGATCCGTAATGCCGACCAACTAAACCTGGTGGGACTGGCCAAGCAAGTAAACAACCTGGCCGACAATGCCCGTAATAACAAGCTAAAGCCTGAAGACATTGCCGACGGCACCTTTACCCTGACCAACGTAGGCACCTTTGGCAGCCTGATGGGCACGCCCATCATCAACCAACCGCAGGTAGCTATACTGGCCGTAGGCGCGATCAAGAAGCGGCCGGTAGTAGTAGAAACCCCGCACGGCGACAGCATCGCCATCCGCCACATGATGTACCTCTCTATGAGCTACGACCACCGCATCGTGGATGGCAGCCTCGGCGCTACCTTCCTGACCGCCGTAGCCAATGAACTGGAAAACTTCAACGGCGACAGGGAGTATTAATTCAAAACATTTGCTGTAGAACGTCCTGTGTAGGCAGGACTTTTTTTATTTACCAAAGTGCTTTAACACATACCGGTAATTCTTTCCCCGTTTCTTTACCACGAACAGGTCTCCATACTGCGTATCAGGCAAGTCCTGTAAAAGTTTCTTGCCCGTCAGGCCATTTACCAGGTCATCAACGGTATTGGAATGGCCTACTACCAGGACATGGCCTTTATCCAAACTTTTTAAGCGATTAAGGATCGTACTGTCCCTGGGATCATAGGTTTCAATTGCTACGCCTGTTGCCCCACTCAGGGGTTGAGCCGTCTCGCGGGTGCGTATATAGTTGGTGGAATAAATGCGCCGGATGTTTTTACCCAGCAACTCACCTTTTAAAGCTTCGGCCCGCTCCTTCCCTGCAGCGGATAATGGCACATCGCTTGTCATAACATTAGCAGGAGCTTCCTTTTCAGCATGACGCACAATGTAATAGGTTGAGCTGCAGGAAGTAGCCGACAGCAAAAGGACAATAAGAAGGGTTCTGAACATAGGATACAAGATTAACAATTTAAAGTTAAACAGGTATAAACATTCAGGAATCTTAATAGTAAATTAGGTTACGTAAAATTCTTTGGCTATGAAACAATTATCTGAAACCTGGTTTGCAGAGGGTTATATTGATTTTGAATTGAAGAAATATACCCTGCTGTCCTACTTGCAGGAGATCAGCAAGTACTTCAATGAAAACAGGCTGTACCCCCAGCTCTCCGACCTGATCTTCCATTATAACAACCTTATAGCCTTCCGCGAAAACAAAAAATACCTGCAGGAACAGTTCCCCAAAAAGCTGACCGGCATCCAGATCGAGAAGCTGCAACTGCTCTACGAACAGATGATCCAGGACAGTGAACTGATGCAGGAACTGGAAGAAATCATTACTTATTCTGCAGGTGAAATGAAAACCACCATCAGCAGCGGCACGGAGATCTATGAGTTTGTCGAAGAAAACCTGACTATCTCCCCTATCGGCCTCGTACCCCTTGATATACAGGAAGGCTACTTCTTTCTAAGCACCGGCAATACCAGGGCCACCCGGGTATACCACTATCGTTTATCGATATTTGAAAAGCATGATGAAAAATACCGCAGCATTAGAACTTCATACCTAGAAATGCTGCAACGAAGCATGGTTAATACCTACGAGAACATCAAGTACGACCTGATCAAAAAACACAGCGAGTTGCCCAATCCTGCTGTATACAGTATAGAAACCGGCCTGACCTTCCCGGTGGAAGAAACCCTGCTGCCTATAGCCAAGCGCAGCCTTGTGAAATACATTACGGTGGCCAAAGCCTAATACCTTTCCATCGAACAGGGTGAGGACCAGGTGTTGAGCGGTTGAGTAGTTGAGAAAAGGCCTGACTACTTACCTGGAGGGTGTATACTTTACTGTAAAAGGGAGGTTACGCTAACGATACTGTATAGAGAAAGCATAGTAACCCTATAGTAACAGTATATTTT
>DASWYM010000192.1:0-4346 GCA_036404975.1 Chitinophagaceae bacterium | reverse complement strand
CGCGATGTCAAAGAACTACTGTCACAGGGCCGGTTCCACCAGGCCCTGTTTTATTTAGACCGGCACTTTTGCCGGTCCACTACAAAGGTCCGGAACTGTATGGAGCCAGGGAAGTAGGGGGTGTCTAAGTAGGTCTATGTTTCCTATTTCTTCCTGTTTTGAGTCTATGGGGAAAGTGTCTGAACCTGGATTTGGGGAATTGAAGGGATTACATGATTGAGAGTGCCTGTAAAAGATCATCACTAATCTTAAAGATCATAATAATCCGTGTTCCTTCTCTTCGTGTAATTCGTACTAATTCGTGTTTTTCTCTCCTCCGTGTCCTCTGCGTTCTCTGTGCGAAATTCTTCCTAATCCCTAATTCCTAATTCCTCCTCTACCCCTCTTTCTCACCAGCCCCTTTTTCGCCCCCTTATACAGGGACGGCAAAGGAGCGGCAAAGGGGCGACACAGGGGCGGCAGAGGAGCAGCGAAGAAGAATGAGCTTAGCGGAAAACTTTCATGAAACAGGGCGGCTTCCCAGATCACGTGGAGTAGAGTATTGCCCCTGCAGGGCAGTTTTCTACCGGTGGCTTTCATTGCTCCTTTGCTTTGGTTCCTCAGGGACCGTGCTGTCTTTTCTGCCAGAATAACCTCCAACCTGGATCGCCTAATCCCTAATCCCCAGTCCCTAATCCCTCCTTCCATTACCTTTATCCCTCATCAATCATTTATGAAGGCAGCCAGCATAGCCGAACTAAAGACCGAACTGAAACGAGTGCCGCAGGCCGAACTTATTGAAACCGTCCTGCGCCTGGCCCGGTACAAGAAAGAGAATAAAGAGCTCCTCTCCTTCCTGCTCTTTGAGGCCGACGACCTTGCCGGCTATATACAGAGCGTGCAAAAGGAAATAGAGGACGGCTTTGACGAGATCAATACCGCCAATATGCACTGGGCGAAAAAGGGCGTGCGCAAGGTGCTGCGCCTCACCAACAAGCATATCCGCTATACGGGCTCCAAGGTTGCCGAGACCGAGTTGCTGATCCATTTCTGCCGCAACCTTAAGGGATCGGGCATCAAGCTGGCCAAGAGCCCGCAGCTCGCCAACCTGTACGCCGCCCAGGTAAAGAAGATCCGTGCTGCCATTGCCACCATGCATGAGGACCTGCAATATGATTATATAAGCCAGCTGGAAGAACTGGAGTGAACGGGCAAATTTGAAAAGGTGCAGATGTGCAAATGAGAGAATATGCAATTGAGCAGATGTGCGGATGTTGTGGCCCTATAGAATAATTGCCATCTTTGAGGGATGAACTGTTTTCGTCTTTTTGCCTTTGTCTCGGTTACCTTTTTATTGGCTGTTTCTGCCGCCGCACAAGGAAAGTCCGACCCCTGGCTGCAGGAGTTATTCTACCGCAACGCCTCTCCTTTCCTGAAGCAGGTACTGGACAACAGGGACACCTTTCAATACCAGGTCATCTACACGCAGATCGACCGCGATAAGCGCAACAAGCCTTCGTTCAAACACTTCTACCTCAACGTAGATAAGGACCGCTACTTCAACCCAGCCTCCACAGTCAAACTGCCTGCCGTGCTGGCGGCGTTTGAAAAGCTTAACGACATAAAGAAGGAAGGCGTGGACAAGTACACCGCCATGCTTTCCGACAGTGCGTGGAGCGGCCAGAGTACAGTGACTGCTGATACGTCAGCCGCTAATGGTATGCCCTCCGTGGCACATTATGCTAGAAAGGTTTTCCTCGTCAGCGACAACGATGCCTATAACCGCCTCTATGAATTTGTGGGACAGCAAACCCTCAACGAAACGCTTCGCCAAAAGGGCTATACCGGCACCCGCATCACCCGCCGCTTTGTGCCCATGACGCCCGAAGAAAACCGCCATACCAACCCGGTGCGGTTTGTCAGGGACGGTGAAGTAGTCTACCGGCAACCGGCAGCATATAGCACCATCGCTTTCGACACCAGCAAAAGACTCCTGGTAGGCAGGGCGCATTACAACCGAGACGAGTTACTGGTGCCTTCCCCCATGGACTTTACCACGCACAACAACCTGCCGCTGGAGGAATTGCAACAGATGCTGCAGTCGGTGCTCTTCCCCGAGTCGGTTCCCAAAAAACAACGCTTCCGCCTTTCCGCCGACGACTACCACTTCCTCTACCGGTACATGGCCATGCTGCCTTCGCAAAGCAGGTTCCCGAACTACGACACGACGGAGTTCTTCGACTCTTATACCAAGTTCCTGTTCAAGGACAAGAAGAGCAAGATCCCCTCCCACCTGCGCATCTTCAACAAGACGGGCTGGTCGTATGGGTTCCTCACCGATGCTTCGTATGTAATAGACCTGCAGAACGGCGTGGAGTACATGATCACGGCCGTCATCTACGTGAACAAGGACGGTGTGCTGAACGATAATAAGTATGAGTATACCGAGGTGGGCTATCCCTTCTTTGGCGAAGTGGGCCGCATCGTGCACCAGCACGAACTTCAGCGCCCGCGAAAGTACCGTCCCGACTTCTCGTGCTTTGTCCACTAACGGTGCTCAGTGTACTGGTTCGCGTGCAGGGCGGCGCGCAGGCGCTCCAGCTCGGCATCGGTCAGTTCTGGTGTGCGCATGGTGGTTACCGCCTCCTCCAGTTGCTCTATGGTACGCATGCCCACCACGGCGGAGGTAACGGCAGGATGGTGCAGGGTATAGCGGATAGCGGTCTGTGCTGGTGACCGGTCTTCCCCCGAGCAGGCCTTTACGGCAGCGGCAGCGGCGCGTACGTCGTCTTCGCTGTAACCGAGGTAAGGCTTTGTAGGCTTGTTCACCAATAGTCCCTGGGCCACGCTCCCCCGCGCCAGCACACCGATTTCAAACTCCTCCAGCAAGGACAGGGTTTCTTCCTCGGGCCTGCGGTCCAGCAGGCTGTACTGAGTCATCACGCTCACCATGCCCGAGCGGGCTACCCATTCGCGGATCACGTTGGGGCGTATAGAGGAGATACCGTAATAACGGATCTTTCCCTGCTCCACCAGGAGCTCAAAGGCTTCGATGGTCTCGTCTATGGGGTCCTGCAGGGTACCGCCGTGTAGCTGGTAAATATCGATATGACTTGTCTGCAATCGCCGGAGGCTCTCCTCCACGGCCGACAGGATATAATCCTTACCGGGGTTCCAGTCCCAGCCGCTTCCATCGGCGCGCCACTGGTTGCCCACCTTGGTGGCCAGCACCACTTCTTTGCGCACGCCTTTCAGGGCCTTGCCCACCAGCTCCTCGTTCAGGCCCTTGTCGTACAGGTCCGAGGTATCGAAGTAATTGATGCCCAGGTCCACGGCGCGGTCGATCATCTTTTCCGCCTGCCGCAAATCGGTGCCCAGCGACATACAGCCAAAGCCGATGCGGCTGATGTGCAGGCCTGTGCGCTTTAGTGGTGCATACTCCATGTCGGAAAGTTAGGTTTATTTGATCGCTACCTTCTGGCCCGTGCGTGCCGCTTCATAGATAGCCCTAAGGATGCGCACGTCGCGGAGCCCCATTTCACCGGGCACTTTGGAAGGCTGTCCCTTTTTGATACATAGTGCGAAGTCGTCCATCTGCTGCGCCTGCTGGTTCACCAGGGGCAGGTTCAGTTCTCCCTCGTTGCCCCTGCCCTTAATGCCTTTGTACTTATAGGCCGGTTCCAGCTGCATCCACCCCTTGTCGCCCTCTGCCTTCAGGTAGTTGGATTCCCTGGCGTAAGAAGTTTCGCATTCAGCAATAGTCCCGCCGGGAAACTCCATGGTCCAGGTGATGGATTGCTCCACGTCGCCAAAACGCGACCGATCAGTCTTCTCCCCTTCGCGGGCCGTAACGGCAATGGGTTCTTCGCCCACCGTATAAATAGCAGCCTGCACGCAGTAGATGCCCACGTCCATCAGTGGACCTCCGCTGGCAAGGGCCAGGTTCAGTCGCCACACGCCCGGCTCTATGTCCATTCCATGACCCGCCGTCACCTTTTGGATCCTGCCAATGGTGCCGGCGCGGTGCAATTCCATCATAGCCCTGTTGTGGGGTTCAAAGTGCAGTCGGTAGCCGATCGAGAGCAGTACGCCCGCCTCGCGGCAAGCCGCAATCATGGACTCGCATTCCGCCACCGAAATAGCCATGGGCTTTTCGCAGATGACCTGCTTACCGGCACGGGCGGCGCGGATGCTGTATTCGGCATGTTGAGCATTGGGCAGCACTACGTACACGATGTCTATATCCGGGTTATCTTTTATCGTATCGAAGTTCCCGTAGGTGTACACGTTTCCTTCAGGAATCATGTACTTCTTTTTCCACTCTTCAGCCTTCTTATGATCGCCGGTGACTACGCCTGCCAGGTAGC
>DASWYM010000191.1:0-7129 GCA_036404975.1 Chitinophagaceae bacterium | reverse complement strand
CCGAGATCGCCTTTAACATCTTGCAGCGCAGCGTGAACGTATTGATGATGAGTTAAAACCTTCTATGAAAAGTATAATCTCCTTCCTGTTACTACTGATCCCCTGCATACTTCTGGCGCAGGAACACTATACAGATGCCGTGCAGAAACACCAGGACAACTACGTGCAGACCCACGAAGTGGTCACCGGGGCTGATCGTAAGCACCTGGCCTTCTTCCCTATTGACAAGACCTACCGGGTGGAAGCACGGTTTGAGCGCCGGGAGAACAGCCCCTGGTTCCTGATGGAGACTTCGGGCACAATGAAAAAAATGTACCGGGTGTATGGCACCCTCACCTTTACCATCAGGGATACGGTGCAGCGCCTGAACGTCTACCAGTCCCAAAGCCTGATGCAGACCGATCAATACCGCAATTATTTATTTATTCCCTTCACGGATGCCACCAGTGGCCGGGAGACTTATGCCGTGGGCCGCTATTACGACCTTCTGGCGGATGAAATAGTGGAAGGCAAGGTGGTGATCGACTTCAATAAGGTCTATAATCCTTACTGCGCTTATGTAAGCGGGGTGTACAACTGCCCCATTCCTCCGAAGGAGAACCGTCTCTCTATAGCCATCCGGGCCGGCGAGAAAGCCTATGGCAAAGAACATTAACTAGCTAAAGGTATTTCGTAATCCTTCGGGGAAAGGCGTCGTTTTATAGTCCAGAAGGCGCCGGGCCTTCGACAGGTTAAAGCCTGTTTTCAAGGGCCTGCGGGCAGGCTGTTGAAAGGATTGCCCGGTTACCTTTTCAATCACAGTACTATCATATCCCAGGTATTTAGCAGTTTCCACGGCCATTTGGTAGGGCGTGCGCACGTCCTCGCCCGACAGGTGGAATATGCCGGTTGCCCTTTTATCTACTATAGTTTTGATGCCCTGGGCAAGATCTTCCACATAGGTTGGGGTGCGCACCTGGTCATCAAATATCTTTAGGGGCTTTCCCGCTTTCAGGTTATTGGCCACCATGGTCAGTATATTGTCCCGTCCGCCGTGGGGATGCCCATAAACCAACACCGTCCGCACAATGCTCCAGTCGAAGGGATATTGCTTCACCAGGCCCTCTGCTTCCAGTTTTGTCAGTCCGTAATAATTGACCGGGGCGGCGGGGTCCTCTTCGCTATACATCCCTTCCTCGCCACCAAAGATAAAGTCGGTGGACAGGAAATTAAAGAAGCTACCCAACCGGGCTGCTTCCTTTAATAAGTACCCGGTAGCGGTCACGTTGACCTGGTAGGCCTCTTCCTTATTTAACTCACAATCGTCCGGTTTCGACAGGGCCCCGGCATGCACAATCACCTCCGGCTGAAGGCCGGAAAGCACCTCGTCCACCTCCTTTTCCAGGGTGAAGTCGAGTGACTTATAGCGGAAATTTATATGATTTATGTCAAGCCGGCACGCTCCCTTCCCCGTGGCGATCACTTTATAGTCATCCACCAACAGGCGCGACAGGTAGCTGCCCACAAAGCCGTTGGCGCCTGTAATTAACACCGTTTGCATGAACCAAAGATACGGGTATACCCCGCTTTAAGGGGTTGTATTCAACAGGGCTACCAGTTGCGAGTAGGGCATTTTACGGACAGCCATGGCGGTCAGCTTATGCTGGCGAAGAAAGCCAGGAGAAATCACGAAGTAGCGTAACTGGATATCGTTCTGCGCCTGCTCAAAGCCTCCCTGAAGCGCCTTATCCATACTCAGGCCTACGGTCACCTGGCTGCCTTCGGCCGAATAGGACCAGGCTATGGGATGAGGGGCTGCTTCATTGGCCGATACCATATAAAAAGGAAGGCCCAGGGGCTTTTCTTCTCTTTTGGAGATCCCTTCAAAGTCATAACCCCTGGCAAAGACCACGACCACTCCTTCCCGTATTACAGCGGGCGACACTTCTTCCAGGGGCCGGCTGTATGTGTAAAGCAGGGAACTTGTTTCGGGGTCCAACTGCCATGCTGGCACAGATTCCCACCCCGAGGAAAACACGGTTGCGGGAGTCGTTACTGCGGGAGTAAAAGACGAAAAGGGAAAATGGGAAGTGTTCTCTGAAGCTCTTGCTGGTAAAAGGCTTAGGGTACTCAGGATCAAAAATAGGAATCCACGGATCATAGTCACAATTGATTTCCCCTCTTAAAAATCTAATTCCATGCCAGTATGTTAATTTACTTTTACCATTCCTGATTATCGTCAGGGTTGATCACTGTGTAACTGCCACACAATGAGAAAACCATATTTTTGCACCCGGGAACGAAAGCAACAGCTGACCTTCCACTAAGAAACGATCGAAAACCACATGGAAAAGAAAATTACCCGGATTGGGGTACTAACGTCAGGCGGAGATTCACCCGGCATGAATGCAGCCATCAGGGCTGTGGTCAGAACCGGGATCTATTATGGACTGGAGGTATATGGGATCATGAGAGGTTACCAGGGTTTGCTGGAAGATGATATCATGAAAATGGAGAGCCGCTCGGTGGCTAATATCATACAGCGAGGAGGCACTATTCTGAAAACAGCACGTTGCAAGGACTTCAGAACACCGGAAGGCCGCAAAAAAGCATACGACGTATTAAAAGCCCGCGGCATCGAAGCCCTGGTTGTCATTGGCGGGGACGGCTCCTTCCGCGGTGCGGTGGCCTTCAGCCAGGAATACGATATCCCGGTAATCGGCCTGGCGGGCACTATTGATAAAGATATACAGGGCACCGACTTCACCATTGGCTTCGACACGGCGGTAAACACGGCTGTAGAAGCTATCGATAAGATCAGGGATACGGCCGATGCCCACGACCGCCTGTTTATTGTAGAGGTAATGGGCCGCGATGCCGGCTACATCGCCCTGCACAGTGGCATTGCTACGGGTGCCGAAAATATCCTGGTTCCGGAGCGTAAGACCGATATCGAAGACCTGATCAAGTCGCTGCAGGAAAAGGAGCGCCGGAAGAAACTGGTAAATATTATCGTGGTGGCCGAAGGCGACGAGTACGGAGGCGCTACCAACGTGGCCCGCATCGTCAAGGAAAGGCTCCCACAAACCGAAGCCCGGGTGTGCATCCTGGGCCATATCCAGCGGGGGGGCGCCCCATCTTGCCTGGACCGCCTGATTGCCAGCCGCATGGGTTATCATGCCGTAGAAAGCCTGCTGCAGGGACGCTACAACGTCTTTGTGGGCATCCTGAACAATAAAATGAATTATATGCCCCTGGAAACAGTGGGTAAAAAGAAAGGCACAATAAGTGAGGAATGGATGAAGATTGTTAAGATACTGGCCA
The DNA here is from genome assembly GCA_036404975.1 of Chitinophagaceae bacterium. GTDB lineage: Bacteria > Bacteroidota > Bacteroidia > Chitinophagales > Chitinophagaceae > Flavisolibacter. The sequence goes on along the minus strand of DASWYM010000191.1, from coordinate 3,826 downwards.
GTTAAGGAACACGTTAATAACCTGAACAATTAATCTTTTATATACCGGCAACAGTCGGCTAAGTCAAAAACAATATGAGCAAGAACGTAGGAAAGTATTTCCACAAGCAAATGGATAAGACCGCAGGTTTAGAGCATACCTATCATCGCACCAAGATCGTGGCGACGGTAGGACCAGCCTGCGACACGTATGATGCGTTATTAAACCTGATCAAGTGCGGCGTGAACGTCTTCCGCCTTAACTTCTCGCACGGCGGACACGAAGACAAAGCCCGTATTATTGACATGATCCGCGAGATCAACCAGAAAGAACCATACAACATTGCCATCCTCGGCGACCTGCAGGGACCCAAGCTCCGCGTGGGTGAAATCGAGAACGGCAAGATGGATGTGGTGCCCGGCGATATCCTCACCTTTACCAATGAGAAGGTCGTAGGCAACCGCGAGCGCATCTACGTATCTTACCCCAACCTGCATGCAGATGTTCGTGTGGGAAACAAGATCATGATCGACGACGGTAAGCTGGAGGTTGTGGTAAAGAATGTTCTGAAGAATAATGATGTACAGGTAGAAGTTCTTATGGGCGGTCCCCTTTCTTCCAAGAAAGGAATCAACCTGCCGGACACCAAGATATCTCTGCCGGCCTTAACCGAGAAAGACCTCCAGGACCTGGAATTCATCATCGACCAGAACCTTGACTGGGTGGCTCTTTCGTTTGTGCGCAGTGTAAAAGACATTATCATCCTGCGCAATAAGCTGCAGGAACGCCAGAGCAAGACCAAGATCATCGCCAAGATTGAGAAGCCCGAGGCACTGAACAACATCCGCGATATAATCGTGGAGTCCGATGGTATCATGATCGCCCGTGGCGACCTGGGTGTGGAGCTCCCCGTGGAGCAGGTACCCCTGATCCAGAAGCAAATCATCCGCAAGTGCCTGCACAGGGCCAAGCCGGTGATCGTAGCCACCCAGATGATGGAGAGCATGATCGACCGCAGCAAGCCTAACCGTAGCGAGATTACCGACGTGGCCAATGCCGTACTGGAAGGTGCCGATGCAGTGATGCTGAGTGGTGAGACTGCCACCGGCATGCACCCCCACCTGGTGGTAGAAACCATGCGCAAGATCATCATGGAAGTGGAGCGTACCGATTATCCCTACAACCTGGAGGAAGCCTTGCAGCCCCAGCCCCACTCTCCTTCTTTTATCTCCGACGCCATCTGCTACAACGCCTGTAGCCTGGCTAAGGACGTCCATGCAGACGCCCTGATCGGTATGACACAGAGCGGCTACACCGGTTTTATGCTGAGCTCTTACCGTCCTAAAGCGCCCCTGTATATATTCACCAAGGAGCGTACCCTCGTAAACCAGTTGAGTTTAAGCTGGGGCGTGCGTGCCTTCTATTATAGAGAAGAGGACAGCCTGGATGATATTGTTTTCGACCAGATCAATATCCTGAAAGAGCGTGGCTTCTTAAAGACGGGCGATGTGGTGGTCAATACAGGAAGTACCCCCGTACACCTGCACCTGCCTACCAACGTGGTGAAGATCACCAAGGTTGAGTAATAGCCCGACTATCCTGTCAAAAGTGACTGATATTCAAAGCCCGCCGGTTAAACTACCCGGCGGGCTTTTCCTTTTGAAAGGCCCGGCGCAGGCCAGCCAGGTGTATATGAATACTTGTTTCTGCATCTTTGTAAACCTAAGGCGTCTGGTTTTTGTTACCAGGAGAGCCAACGGGTCTGCCTTAACACAAGCGTAGTGAAAGGAGCCACAGGACTGTATACCGCCTGTGCCCAATTTATGTGCTGGTTGATGCCGGGCGACAGCCCTGTTCCCTGACATTGTTGCAGGACCAGGTGCGGGAACAGTATTTGACAGTTAAAGACTTAGGTAGCCTAATACAAAAAGTACACATGAGAATTGAGATCATTTCAGGAAGCCCGCGGGCAAAAACCGTAACCTACCGGCTGGCCCTGTTTCTTCAAAAGGTGTTGCAGCAGCGCACCGATCACGAAGTAGGCATTATCGACCTGCGCGAACACAACCTGCCCCTCCTGGAAGAGGTGTTTACCTCCGTTGCCGACACCCCCGAAGCCTATAAGCCGCTGTCCGAACGGATGTTTGCCGCCAGGGCCTTTATCCTGGTCACCCCCGAGTACAACGGCAGCTATACCCCGGCCATGAAAAACCTCCTGGACCATTTCCCCAAGCAAAGCCATAAGGTGTTTGGTATTGCTACGGCCTCGCAGGGAGCCCTCGGTGGCATGCGGGCCGCCATATCGCTGCAGCAATTGATCTTTGCGCTCTTTGGCATTGGCTCCCCCTATATGCTGGTGACGCCTGCTGTAGACAAAAAATTCGATGAAGAAGGCAACCTGCTGGACCCCTCTTTCCAGAAAAGCATAGATGTTTTTGTGAAAGAGTTTCTCTGGCTGGCCGAGAAAGTGGTAGAAGAAAAAATAGAAGCATAAACCCGGAAATCGTATGAATACAACTCTGCACAAATCCACTACCCGTGGGCACGCCAACCATGGATGGCTCGACTCCTGGCACAGCTTCAGTTTTGCCTCCTATTACGACCCGGGACGCATGCATTTCGGCGCCCTGCGGGTGCTGAACGACGACACAGTGGCGCCGGGCAGGGGCTTTGGCATGCACCCCCACGACAACATGGAAATCATCTCCCTCCCCCTGGAAGGCGACCTGGAGCACGAGGACAGCCTGGGTAATAAACAGGTGATCCGCCAGGGCGATGTGCAGGTGATGAGTGCCGGAACCGGTGTAGCCCATTCCGAAAAGAACCGCAACGACAACCGCCCGGTCCGGTTCCTGCAGATCTGGCTCCTTCCCAATAAAAGAGATGTTGCCCCCCGCTACGACCAGAAGACCTTCTCCGATGCTGAGAAGCACAATACCCTGCTTACGGTGGTTTCGCCTATGGGTGAAAAAAAAGGCGTCAACATTCACCAGGATGCCTGGTTCAGCATGGGAAAGCTGGACAGCGGAACCGTCCTTACCTATGACATCCGGGGCGAAGGGAATGGCGTCTATGCCTTCCTGATTGAAGGCGACGTGACCATCAACGACGTGGTGATGAACCGCCGGGACGGCTTAGGCATCTGGGACGAAAAGACCCTGTCCATCACGGCCAACAGCCAATCGGAGTTGCTGCTCATGGAAGTGCCTATGATCTGAGCACGCACCACTTTTATTATATAGAACGGCATAGTTCCCGCAAGGGGTAGTATTCCTGTATAAGAAGCTGTTCGTATAGCACCATCACTCATCCGGGCAGCCGCTAAAGCTACTCAGGGCATCCCTATAACATTCATTTCCCTTGGCTGGCATGGACTGAGAAGTTGAACTGTGAAGGAATATCCTGCTCCTCCACGACAGAATGAGTAGCATTCTTTATCACGTTGCCCCAGGGTCCAATCCTTCCACGCAATTACTGCGGCCATACACCGGGGTAACAGCATAGTAACAGTATAGTAACGCTATAGTAACAGTATCGCTACCCCGCCTCACAACCGCATCTCGGCCGGATCCCGGCCCCCTCCCGGCCGCCTGTATAAGGGGCGGCTGAGAGGCGGCCGAAAGGTCGCCCAGACCGGGCTGAGGGGCAGCCTAAATATACTGTTCCTATAGGGTTACTATGCTTTCTCTATACTGTATCAGTAGCGTAACCCGCCTTTTACATCAATGAATACGCCGTTCAGACAAGAAATGCTGCTCCTTTCTCAACGTCTCAACCCCTCAACCCCGCCACATCTCAACGCCCATAACCAGGCTATTCACCTGAAAATGGTTGTAAATACCGGGCC
>DASWYM010000190.1:0-2979 GCA_036404975.1 Chitinophagaceae bacterium | reverse complement strand
TTCCGAGGTTCTTCCGGGGTTGTTCCGATATATATAAGGGTCGGAACAACCCCGGAACAACCCCGGCGCAAGGTCGGCGGAACCCCGGTAAAAGGACAGGGTTTCCCTACTTTTACTATTTTCTTACCGGCTTATTAATGGGCAGCTTCCCTCCTGTCGAACCGCTTCCGGCAGCCCTTTCCTTTGGCAGGAATTCTGCATAGGCTAAGCCATGCCCCTCATCGAATTTTCGGACAAAGGCCTCTACTGCCGCGCCGGCGATTTCTATATCGATCCCTGGCGGGCGGTGGAGCGCGCGGTGATCACCCATGGACATAGCGACCACGCCCGCTGGGGCTCCCGCAGTTATCTCTGCCACACCGATACCAAGCCGATCCTGCAGGCGCGCCTGGGGCCCGGCCACTACCAGGTGGCGGACTGGAACCAACCGGTGTACCTCAACGGCGTTCGCGTGAGCCTACACCCGGCTGGCCATATTATCGGCTCGGCACAGGTCAGGGTAGAGTACGAGGGCGAGATATGGGTGGTTTCGGGCGACTACAAAGTGGAAAACGACGGGCTGAGCGGGCAGTTCGAGCCCGTGCCCTGCCACACCTTTATTACCGAGTGCACCTTTGGCCTGCCCATCTACAACTGGAAGCCGCAAGCCCGGATCTATGACGATATGAAGGAATGGATCAGGGGCAACCAGGCCCGTGGCATCACGTCGGTGCTTTTTGCCTACAGCCTTGGCAAGGCGCAGCGCATCCTCCTGCCTGTGTCGGAAGTGGCGGATACGGTGCTGGCCCATGGCGCCACCTACAATATGCACAGGGCCCTGGTGGATGCCGGCTGGAAATTGCCCGAAATGCAACGGGTGACACCCGACACCCCGAAAGAGCTCCTGAAAGGAGGCGTGGTCATTGCTCCTTCGAGCGCCGAAGGCACACCGTGGCTGAAGCGGTTCGCCCCCTACGCCACTGGCGTATGCAGCGGGTGGATGCAGGTGCGCGGGGCCACGCGCCGCCGCAATGCCGATGCCGGCTTTGCCATCTCGGACCATGCCGACTGGAACGGCCTGCTGCAGGCAGTGAAGGCCACCGGCGCCGAATGCGTGTATGCCACTCATGGCTTCCAGTCGGTCTTCAGCCGCTACCTGACCGAACTAGGCATCGAAGGCCGCGAGGTGCACACCGAGTACGGCACCGAAGAAGAAACAGTGGAACAGGCACTGGATGAACTGAAAAACGAAGAGTAAACCAGTCATTGAGTAATTGGGTCATTAAGTCATTAAGACTTCCGGTGACCGCACGCTCCCCTGACTCAATGACTTATTGACCTAATGACTTTTTAAATGAAGCATTTCGCAGAACTGGTAGTACGGCTGGGCACGAGCACCAAGACCAACGACAAGCTCGATGCGCTGGTAGAATACTTCTCCACCGCCAACGATAAGGACAAGGTGTGGGTGATTGCGCTGTTCAGCGGGCGCCGTCCCAAGCGGGCAGTGAACACCACGCAGCTGGCCACCTGGTGCGTAGAGCTCATTAACCTGCCCTTCTGGCTCTTTGAAGAAAGTTACCATACGGTTGGCGACCTAGCCGAAACCATCTCGCTGTTGCTGCCTGAAACGGCTCCTGAGGCCCTTCACACTGAGCCCCTGCACTACTATATCGAAGAACTGATGCGCCTGGAGAAGGAAAGTGAGGAAGTGCGCAAAGCGTTTATCATTTCCTCGTGGCAGCAGATGACGTCGGCGGAGCGCTTTGTCTTCAACAAACTTATTACCGGGTCCTTCCGCATCGGGGTTTCGCAAAAGGTGATCGTCAACGCGCTGGCCCGGACGGTGGCGCTGGAACCTTCGGTGATCGCGCACCGCATCAGCGGGGCCTGGGACCCTGTGACCATCTCCTTTGATGAATTACTCAGCGAGGAGGGCCATACCTCCGACCCCTCGAAACCCTACCCTTTCTACCTCGCCTATGCGCTGGAAGAGGACCCTGCAACCCTTGGGAACCCTGCCGACTGGCAGGCCGAATGGAAGTGGGACGGTATCCGCGGGCAGATCATTAAACGCAGCGGCGAACTGTTTGTGTGGAGCCGTGGCGAGGAGCTGATGACCGAAAAGTTCCCCGAATACCACTCGCTGCAGGAGGTGTTGCCCGACGGCCTGGTGATCGACGGCGAGATCATTCCTTCCGTGGATCAGAAGCCCCTGCCCTTTGCCCTGCTGCAAACCCGCATTGGGCGCAAGAACGTCACCAAAAAGCAACTGCAGGAAGCGCCCATTGCCTTCTTTGCATACGACCTGCTGGAATACAGCGGCGAGGACTGGCGGCCCCGCCCGCTGGAGGAGCGCCGTAGCAAATTGGAGGAGCTGGTGCTCCAGTTCAAACACCCTACCCTCATTATCTCCCCGGTGGTGGCGTACGACACCTGGGAAGAGCTGGCGGCCCTGCGCAACACCTCCCGCGAGATGGGTGCCGAGGGCTTTATGCTCAAAAAGAAGTCGTCGGCCTACCAGGTGGGCCGCAAGCGCGGCGACTGGTGGAAGTGGAAAGTAGATCCCCTGACCATCGATGCGGTGATGGTGTATGCGCAAAAGGGAGCCGGCCGGAGAAGCAACCTGTATACCGACTACACCTTTGCCGTGCGCGATGGCGACAAGCTGGTCACCTTCACCAAAGCCTACTCCGGTCTTACGGATAAAGAGTTTGCCCAGGTGGATGCGTTCGTGAAAAAGAATTCGCTGGAGAAGTTCGGGCCCGTGCGTACCGTGCGTCCCGAATTGGTTTTTGAAATTGCCTTTGAAGGCATTGCCGCCTCTGCCCGTCACAAGTCGGGGGTAGCCCTCCGCTTCCCGCGCATCCTCCGCTGGCGCCAGGATAAAAAGCCGGAAGACATCAATACCCTGGAGGACTTACGGAAGATGCTGGAAGTGTACGGCAAATGAGCCCGGCGGGATTATAAAGGTTAGCCGGTCACCACGTACTTTATCCT
>DASWYM010000189.1:0-4577 GCA_036404975.1 Chitinophagaceae bacterium | reverse complement strand
CTATTTATTCAACAATACTAAAAAGCCCTCAGCAGTCTTACTACTGAGGGCTTTTTAGTATAATGTCTTTTAAACTCCGGGCAACTCACTCACCACTCATCACTCATCACTCATCACTCATTAATTCACTCCCTCGGTCTGCATCTCTTTATTGATCTTCTGGATCAGTCCCTGGAGCACTTTGCCGGGTCCGATCTCGGTGAACCGGGTGGCACCGTCGCCTATCATGGCTTGCACACATTGGGTCCACTTTACCGCGCCGGTCAGCTGGTCGATAAGGTTTTGCTTGATCTCTTCCTTGTCGATCACCCCTTTGGCTACCACGTTCTGGTACACAGGACAGGTGGGTTGGTTGAAGCGGGTGCTCTCAATGGCCTGCTGCAGTTCCTTACGGGCAGGTTCCATCAGCGGGGAGTGGAAGGCTCCGCCAACAGGCAGTACCAGGGCTCTTTTGGCGCCGGCGGCTTTCAGGGCTTCGCAGGCAATCTCGATACCGCGGATGCTGCCGGAGATCACCAGCTGGCCGGGGCAGTTGTAGTTGGCGGGTACTACCACCTCGCCGCTCTCCTCCTGCACCTGGGCACAGATCTCTTCCACCTTATCGTCGGCCAGGCCCAGTACGGCGGCCATGGTGGAGGGATTCTGCTCGCAGGCCTTCTGCATGGCCCCGGCTCTTAAGCTAACCAGCTTCAGGCCATCCTCAAAGCTAAGCACTCCATTGGCTACCAGGGCAGAGAACTCGCCGAGCGAGTGACCGGCCACCATATCGGGGCGAAGGCCCTCGATGCTCTTGAAGGCCATGATGGAATGAAGAAATATAGCGGGTTGTGTGATCTTGGTTTGCTTCAGGTCTTCCTCGCTGCCCTCGAACATCACATCGGATATACGGAAACCTAAAAGCTCGTTAGCTTGCTCAAACAGTTTTTTGGAAAAGGCACTATTCTCATAATACGGCTTACCCATTCCCGGGAACTGGGCACCCTGACCCGGAAATACAAATGCATGCTTCATCCAGTAAAATTTTACGCGAAAGTAAGGCAATCCGATCAGCCGCCATTAATCGAGATCGGCAGTAATCAGCTTAAGGAACTCATTCCGGGTAATATGGTTGTCCAAAAACACGCCATCAAAAGCTGATGTGGTGGTGACGGAGTTCTGCTTTTGCACGCCCCGCATCATCATGCACAGGTGCTTGGCCTCGATCACGACGGCCACCCCCTGCGGGTTGAGGCTCTCCTTGATGGCACCCAGGATCTGGGTGGTCAGACGCTCCTGCACCTGCAGGCGGCGGGCAAAGATGTCCACCACGCGGGCCAGCTTGCTCAGCCCGGTAATGTAGCCGTTGGGCACATAGGCAATGTGCGCCTTGCCGATAAAGGGATGCAGGTGGTGCTCGCACATGGAGTACAGCTCTATATCCTTTACAATCACCATTTCGCTCACGTCTTCCTTAAAGCGGGCCGAGTTCAGAATGGCCACAGCGTCCTGCCCGTAGCCCTGGGTATTGAACTGCAGGGCCTTGGCCGCGCGCTCAGGGGTCTTGATCAACCCTTCGCGGTCGGCGTTCTCGCCGGTGAGCTCGATAATCTTTCTATAATGGAACATCAACTGTTCGGTCACATCCTCGTCGAAGTATTCTTTCCTATGATAAGCCATATTCTTTAATTAACAGGGTAATCCACAAAATTGCGGGGTGTTTCGTATAAACGAATATAAAGGTCTAAAGGTTCAGCAATATGGGGGCGCAGCAACCGGTAGATCACAATGGCGATGTTTTCGGCCGTGGGGTTAAGGGTGCGGAACTCCTCGGTGTCCAGGTTCAGGTTGCGGTGATCGAAGCGCTCCACCACGTGCTCCAACACCAGGTCCGAGAGGTGCTTCATATCCATCACAAAACCGGTGGCCTCGTCCACCTCGCCCACCACCTTCACCTCCACTTCGTAGTTGTGGCCATGGTAGTTGGGAAGGGCACACTTGCCAAACACTTCCTGGTTTTGCTCATCGCTCCACCCGCGGTTGAAGAGGCGGTGGGCGGCGTTAAAATGCTCCCGTCGGTAGACGGCTACTCTTTCTGCCATGCTTTAAGTTTAATCGCCAAAATACTCTACGAATATCCGTGGCGTCTCGTACAATTTAATACAATGCAGCCGAACACCCGCGGGCAGGTGCACCTGCAGCTCCTTCCAGATGGCGATGGCCAGGTTCTCGGTGGTGCAAAACTGCCCCGCCATAAAGTCCACATCCATATTCAGGTTGCGGTGGTCCACCTTGTCGATCACCCGTTTGCGCACCAGGTTGCTGAGGCGCTTCACGTCCATCACAAACCCGGTCTGCGGATCGGGATCGCCCTTTACGGTAACCAGCAGCTCGTAGTTGTGCCCATGCCAGTTGTCGTTGGCACACTTGCCAAACACTTCGTCGTTCTGCTCGCGGCTCCAGGCGGGGTTATACAGCTTGTGGGCGGCATTGAAATGCTCTACGCGGGTCAGGTACACCATGGGCTACCCTCGTTTTAGCAAAGGTAGGACCACAGATCAAAGGATAAGCAGGATTACCGGAATTGTATGGACGACTCATACCGCACTGGTTTTTCCGCAGCTTCTTTTTGGGTTGTCCTTACCCTTATATGTAAAGAGAGCCTAAAGACAACCTAAGGATAAGGTAAGGAGAACCTAAGGACAACTCCTTGTGGGATCTGGAATTAGGGGGTTGGGAATTCAACAATGGCCTTATCCATTCAGGGGTTAATTTTGGGTATGCGAATCCTGCTTTGCGCGGCTACTGAACTGGAACTTAGACCCACCCTTGCCTACCTGGAGGAAAAGAACCTGCACCAAGAGGTGGAGGTGCTCATTACCGGTGTGGGGCTGGTGGCGTCCACCTACAGCCTGGCCAAACGGCTGGCGAAAAACCACCCGGGGCTGGTGATCCAGACCGGCGTTGCGGGCGCCCTGAACGAAGAGCTGATACTTGGACAAGTGGTGGTGGTGGGATCAGAGATTATTGGCGATGAAGGGGTAGCCGAAAGCGGGACCTTCCACTCCCTGTTTGCATTAAAGCTGGCCGATGCCGGTAAGTCTCCCTACCGGAATGGCAAGCTGTTGAATAACCATCTACCTAAATGGGCTCCTGCCGGCCTGCCGGTGGTCCATGGCGTCTCGGTCAACCAGATCAGCACCAATGGGGAGCAGATCGACTATTACCGCGACCACTTAGGCGCGGATATTGAAACAATGGAAGGTGCTGCCCTGCATTACGTGGCCGGTGCCGAAGGCGTCCCTTTCCTGCAGCTGCGTGCCATATCCAATTATGTCGGCGAGCGCAATAAAAGCAAGTGGGTGCTGAGGGAAGCCATAGAACACGTGAACAGGGAGACGCAAAACATACTGACTAAACTCTTAGATATATGAAGCTGACACTTGGATTTTCACCCTGCCCCAACGATACCTTCATCTTTGATGCGCTGGTGAATAAGAAGATCGATACCGAAGCATTGGACTTTGAGGTGGTGCTGGAAGACGTGGAAACCCTGAATGGCTGGGCCAATGAAGGCAAGCTGGATGTGACAAAGCTTAGCTTCCCCGCCCTGTTCCGCAACGCCGATAAATATGCTATCTTATCGGCCGGCTCGGCGCTGGGCAAAGGCGTGGGTCCCCTGCTGATCGCCAAGACAGTGGTGTCGGTGCCCGACATGGAGCATGCCACCATAGCCATACCGGGCGAATATACCACGGCCAACTTCCTGCTTAACTTTGCCTTCCCGCAGGCACAGAACCGCAGGGTGATGCTCTTTTCGAAAATAGAGGACGCTGTGCTGCACGGCGAGGTAGACCTGGGGGTGATCATCCACGAGAACCGCTTTACCTATATGCACAAAGGCCTGGTGAAGGTGATCGACCTGGGCGACTACTGGGAGCAGAAGACCGGCGCCCCCATCCCGTTGGGCTGCATTGCTGTGCGCCGGAGCCTGGGAAAAGACGTGCAGCTAAAGGTGGATGAACTTATCCGCAAAAGCCTGATCTACTCCTTTGACCACTACCCCGCCCTTTCGGAGTTTGTGACCGCCCATGCCCAGGAAATGGAAGAACAGGTGATGCGGCAGCACATAGAGCTTTACGTAAACGACTTCTCGATGGAGTTGGGTGAGGCCGGCAAAAAGGCAATCCAGTGCCTCTACGACACCTACAACGGGACCAACCAGCCTGCCCTTCCGGCCGAACAGCTGTTTGCAGCAGAAGTGAGCATGAGAGAATAAAGCGAGACTAGTCCTCTGAGAATAAAAAGTCATAGAGGCGGCGGGTCTGTTCGGAGCGGTATTCTTTACCGCGGAACCGCTGCACCCACTTGACTCCCTGCAGGGCATTGGTAAGAAAAACCTCGCAGGCCCCCTCCAGGTCCTCTAGCGTCACCTCGGCCTGCTTCACGCTGTAGCCTTTCTTTTTGGCTTCTTCCATGACGTAGCGGCGCATCACCCCGTTCACACAACCCTGGTCAAGACCGGGCGTCATGATGCTGTTCTCCAGAACGAGGAACAGGTTGGCCCTGGAGGCGTCGCAGAGATGCCCATGGCTATTGAG
>DASWYM010000188.1:0-7894 GCA_036404975.1 Chitinophagaceae bacterium | reverse complement strand
GTGCAAATGAGGGGTCCGGCTAACGGGTAGAGAACGGTACAGGACCGTAGCATCCCTTATGCGGCCAGAATGGGAAATTTTAGGAATAAATAGGAAAAGATGGGAATAAAAGGGATCGGCATTTGGAAAGGGGGTAGCGGGGAGTGTAAATTAGCGAATGAGGGAATGTGCAAATGTGCAAATGAGGGAGCTGCCGGGGCTTAGCCGTCCAGAGGGATGGTCAGAGACGGGGCAGCGAAGGAAATAGGATTTTGAGGGAGTAGCAAGAGTGCTGCTCCCTGCCTGAAGCTTGCAGCTTTTGGTCCCGATAGCTATCGGGAGCAGCTTCTCTTTAGTTCTTTGACATGGCGGATCTGCAGCCGATGGGGACCTGGGTTGCAGATTATGAAGGTCCCGGCTCAATGGTGGAGGATGCGTGAGGACACGCACCTCGGCGGTAGAATGATGGTTGTGGTTTTCACCACTCACCATTCACCACTCACCACTCACCACTCACCATTCACGGTTACATTCTCGGCTTCCAGGGAATCTCCTCGGCACCCAGCTTCTGGGCAGCATAGCGGGCCAGGGTAAAGAGGTAGTCGCTCAGGCGGTTGAGGTACTGGATCACCTGAGGGTCTACGAACAGCTCGTGCTGCTGCATGCCTACGGCCAGGCGCTCGGCGCGGCGGCAGACGCAGCGCGTGATGTGGATGGACGAAACGGCCATATGTCCCCCCGGCAGGATGAAGGACTTCATGGGAGGCAGCTGGGCGGTCATTTCGTCGATCTTCTGCTCGAGGAATTCTATATCGGCGGCGTGCAGGTCGGGCAGCTTCATCCTGGGCTCTTTGTCGGCATCGGTGGCCAACGAAGAGCCGATGGTGAAGAGGCGGTCCTGTATCTCCTTGATCACCGGGCGGAACTCCTCGTCGTGGAGCTGGTCATTGATCATTCCCATCCAGGAGTTGAGCTCGTCGACGGTGCCATAGGTTTCAATGCGCACGTCGCTTTTGGGCACTTTGGTGCCGCCTATAAGGGAGGTAGCTCCTTTGTCGCCGGTCTTGGTGTAGATCTTCATGGACATAGCTGTAAAGAAAGGGTGTTTTGCGGAAAGGTAGAAAGAGAAATGGGATGCCTCGGAAATTAATGAACAGCCGCTACTTCATTGGTCCTGAGCTTGTCGGATTCGATAAGGCCGTCGCGCAGGCGGATAATGCGGTGGGCGTGGTGGGCAATATCTTCTTCGTGGGTCACCAGCACTACGGTGTTGCCTCCCTGGTGGATCTTTCCAAAGATCTCCATGATCTCGGAGGAGGTCTTGGAGTCGAGGTTACCGGTGGGCTCGTCGGCCAGGATAAGGGAGGGATCGTTCACCAGGGCGCGGGCGATGGCCACGCGCTGGTTTTGTCCGCCGCTCATTTCGTTGGGGCGGTGGTGGCTGCGGTCGGCAAGGCCAACCTTTTCCAGCACGAGCATGGCTTTTTCCATGCGCTGCTTCCTGGTAATGCCCGCATACACCAGGGGCAGGGCCACGTTCTCGGCCGCGGTGAGGCGGGGCAGGAGGTTGAACTGCTGGAACACAAAGCCGATCTCCTGGTTGCGCACTTCGGCCAGGTCGTTGTCGGACATGGTGCTGACGTCTTTATTATTAAGGATATAGCGCCCGGCGGTAGGAGAGTCCAGGCAGCCCAGGATGTTCATCAGGGTGCTCTTGCCGGAACCGGAAGGTCCCATGAGCGCCACGTACTCGCCTTTGTTTATATCGAGCGAAATGCCTTTGAGCACTTCAATAACCTGTTTGCCGAGGTAGTAGTTCTTAATAATATTCTCCAGGTGGATAATGCCCTGCATAGTGGTGAATTGGTCCTCAAATATAACGAGGGGGTACGGGAAATGGGAATAAAAGCTCCTGAAAATGGCTGCGTTGTATTATTGGCGGTGCTTTCCGGAGCATAAACGGCTCTTCTACAGGGGAGGCTACAGGGTGAATATCTTAGGAGGGGTGTGGTACGGTAATTTTCCCTAAACTTCTGCTGTATTTTTCCCATTTCCTCGATTATCTTCGCCCTCCTTATGAAGGAGATTGTTCTTAGCGGGATCAGGCCTACGGGGTATCTGCACCTGGGTAATTATTTCGGCGCGATGCGCAACTACGTGCGCATGCAGGAAGAGTACGAATGTTATTTCTTTGTGGCGGACTGGCATTCGCTGACGACCCATCCCGATACAAAAGAGTTGAAGACAAGCGTGCTGCGCGTGCTGGCCGAAAACATAGCGGCGGGATTGGACCCCGAGAAGGCCTGCCTTTATGTGCAAAGCACGGTGCCGGAGATCGCCGAACTATACATGCTCCTGAATATGCTGGCCTATAAAGGCGAGTTGGAAAAGACGACCACCTTTAAAGATAAGGTGCGCCTGCAGCCCGACAACGTCAATGCCGGCCTGCTGACTTACCCGGTACTGATGGCAGCCGATATCCTGATCCACCGGGCTAAGTATGTGCCGGTGGGAAAGGACCAGGAGCAGCACCTGGAGATGGCCCGCAACTTTGCCCAGCGCTTCAATTTCCGTTACCAGGAGGTGTTCCCTGAGCCCCAGGCGTTTAATTATGGACAGGAACTGGTGAAGATCCCCAGCCTCGATGGGGCCGGTAAGATGAGCAAGAGCGAGAACCAGTATGCTACCCTGTACCTGGCGGATGACGATGACCTGATCCGCAAAAAGGTAATGAAGGCCAAGACCGACGCCGGGCCTACAGAGCCGAACAGCGAGATGCCTGAGTACATCCAGAACCTGTTCCAGTTAATGTCCCTGGTGAGCGAGGAAAGCACGGTGCAGAAGTTCCGCGATGATTTCAATGGCGCTTCCATCCGCTACGGCGATATGAAGAAGCAGCTGGCCGAGGATATGGTGAAGTTTATTGCGCCTATCCGCGAGAAGACCAAAGCCATTTACGAGGATCATGCTTACCTGAAAAAAGTAGTTGACCAGGGGGCAGAAAAGGCGAGAGCCTCGGCCCATCAGACCATAGAGCTGGTGCGCGAGCACATGGGGCTGAACTACCTGTAGGTTCCTTTGCCTCTTTTACAGGAAAAGAATATATTTAACGACCAATCAACAATATCCGCCCCGAGTGGACCGACTATGCCGAAAACACAAAAGCCAAAACATATTGCCGTTGCCGGGAACATTGGTGCCGGTAAGACCACGCTGACCGAGCTGCTGGCCAAGCACTATAAGTGGATCCCGCAGTTTGAAGACGTGGACCACAATCCTTACCTCAACGACTTTTACGAGGACATGCCGCGCTGGAGCTTCCAGCTGCAGATCTATTTCCTGAACAGCAGGCTGAACCAGTTGATCGAGATCCACAAGGGAACGGAAACTATTGTACAGGACCGCACCATCTACGAAGACGCCAACATCTTTGCGCCCAACCTGCACGAGATGGGACTGATGTCGAAGCGGGACTTTGACAACTACTATTCCTTCTTCGAGACCCTTAAGCTAATGGTGAAGCCGCCAGACCTGCTGATCTACCTGCAGGCATCGGTGCCTACCCTGGTAGGGCAGATCCAGAAACGGGGCCGGGAATACGAAGAGAACATCCGCCTCGACTACCTGAAGCGGCTGAACGAGTACTACAACAAATGGATCGAGAGCTACAACGAAGGGCCCCTGTTGATCATAAACGTGGACAACAACCGCTTTCCGGAAAAGGTGGAGGACCTTGGTAAGATCATCAGCGCCGTGGATGCGGAGCTCTATGGCTTGTTTTAACCACAGGTATTGAGTATATTGTAGGGAGATTTCCACTGACTTTTTCTATCGCATAAGCTCAGGAGGCATTGCATCAAATTTGCAGGTGGCTACCCCTATAACTTGTGCATTATGAAAAAGATCGTATTCCTCTGCCTGGCAGCCGCTGTTTCCCTCACAGGTTTTTGCCAGACCGACCAGCAATTGCGTGAACTGGACTCCGCACGGAAAGCTTTAGCCTTCTCGGGCATGGTTTATCCTTATATTGACAGCTCGCCCGGCTACCCCGGGGGCGATGCAAAGTGGAGCGAGTACGTGGCCACGGCCGACCTCATGAAGGAGACCATCGCCAGGGCAAAAGAGCAAAAGGTGCCTGCTGGCAGGTATGCGGTAATGGTGCGCTTTGCCGTGAATGCCGACAGCACGCTCAGTGAGGTAAAGGTGGTGGGAAAAAAGGCAGGCTATGGCTTTGACGAGGCTGCCATTAAGCTGGTACAGGGCAGCGGCAAGTGGATCCCTGCCCATGTGGAAGGCAAGCACATTAAAAGCCACCTGCAACTGCCGGTGAAGTTTACTATTACCCGGAACGATTAGGGATAATCAGCGAAAGGCTCTGTTTCCAGCAGGATGCTATCGATTCTTTCCAGCCATTCGTATTGAATACGCTTGTTGCGGCTGTGATCGGTCTCCTTATCGTAGGCTTCCTGGAAAGCTTCCTTCTCCGCCACGATTTGCTGGTAGATAGTATTGATATCCTGCTTATAGGTTCTCTGGTCGAACTCATATTCCATCAGCGACTGGTGGAGCTTACGGGCAAAGATCTCGGTAATATCAAAGTGGGCCTGCTCGTGGGCCAGGATATAAGGAGTCTTTACCAGACCCCAGGACTTGGTCTTGGAGAAGTTGCAGGTAATCTCGTAAGTGAGTACGTAATTCTTAATATGATAGGCTATACCCAGTGAAGTGCTGGTGGAGGCTACGGCATCAGAATTACGCTTGGGGGCACATTTGAAGTCGTGCCAGGTCAGGGGGCGCTCGGTCACCCAGGGGATAAACTCTGCGTTTTCTTCTTTCTCATTCAGCAGGCCGGCATGTGCACTGACAGTTGCTTCGGGCACTGTGGGTTTAGAGGTGCTGGAAATATTGAAAAGCAGTATCAATAAGGCGGATAATGGAAATAGGTTTGGCATATGTGGCTTTAACGGTGGTTGGACTGTGGATAGTATATTGGATTTAATTTGGTGTCGTTAATAAAAATAAAAAAACTCTGCCGTAAGACAGAGTTTTTCTTCGCCTAAAAAAGGTTAAAGCTTAAGCTTTCGGAGCGGCTGCCAGGATCTCTTCCGATACGCCGGAAGCATACTTCTCGAAGTTCTTCACAAACAGGCCTGCCAGGTAGGCAGCCTTCTCGTCGTAGGCCTCTTTATTTTCCCAGGTATTGCGGGGGATCAATACCTCGGTAGGTACGCCGGGCACCTCTTTCGGAATGGCAACGCCGAAGATCGGGTCCAGGGTTGTTTCCACGTTATCGATGGAGCCTTCCAGGGCTGCCGTGATCATGGCGCGGGTGTAAGCCAGCTTCATACGATGGCCTTCACCATAGGGTCCTCCGGTCCATCCGGTATTGACCAGCCAAACATTCACGTGGTGCTTCTGCATCTTCTCACCGAGCATCTCGGCGTACTTGCCAGGGTGCAAAGGCAGGAAAGGAGCGCCAAAGCAGGCACTGAAGGTGGGCTTGGGCTCCGTAACGCCGGCTTCGGTACCTGCTACCTTGGCCGTATAGCCTGAGATAAACTGGTACATAGCCTGTCCGGGAGTTAACCTGGAGATGGGGGGCAGTACGCCATAGGCATCGCAGGTCAGGAAAAAGATGTTCTTAGGAATGCCGCCGATGGAAGGCTCCTGGGCATTGCTGATATAGTGCAGCGGGTAAGACACACGGGTATTTTCCGTGATAGCGCCATTGTGGAAGTCGATCTGGTTGGTACCGGGGTAGAAGTGTACGTTTTCTACAATGGCACCCGGGCGGATGGCATTAAAAATCTCGGGTTCCTTATCGGCGCTCAGGCCAATAAGCTTGGCATAGCAGCCGCCTTCGAAGTTGAAGATGCCGTCCTCTGTCCAGCCGTGCTCATCGTCACCAATGAGTTTGCGGTTGGGATCAGCACTCAGGGTAGTCTTGCCGGTGCCGCTCAGGCCAAAGAAAATGGCCGTATCGCCATCCTCGCCCATATTGGCCGAGCAGTGCATGCTCAGTACGTTCTTTTGCTGTGGAAGGATGTAGTTCAGGATGGTGAAGATGCCTTTCTTGGTTTCGCCGGTGTAGCCGGTGCCGGCAATCAGGATGGTCTTGTGCTTAAAGGAAATAAGGGCCGCATTGTGCTGGCGGGTGCCGCACTCGGCAGGGTCGAGTTGTAAGTCCGGAGCAGAAAGCACATGCCACTCGGGTTTAAAGTTGTCCAGTTCTTCTTCTTCCGGGCGCAGGAACATGTTGTAGGCAAAGAGGTTGATCCAGGGCTTCTCGGTAATCACCCGGATGTTGAGCCGGTAGCGGGGATCGGCACAGGCATAACAGTCGCGAACCCAGATCTCTTCTTGTTTGTTTAAGTGATCCAGGATCTTCTTGTGAATGATGTCGAAATACTTTGCTTCAATTGGGATGTTGAAATTGTTCCAGTGTACGGTGTCTGCGGTGATCTCGTCTTTTACCGTAAACTTGTCTTTAGGAGAGCGGCCGGTAAATTCCCCGGTGCGGATAGCAAGTGCGCCGGTGTCGGTTAGCGTACCTTCACCCATGCGTAAAGTGTCTTGCACTAATTCATCGGGTGTCGATTGATAGTGAATACTTTCTGTATTCTTTAGGCCAATCTTCACCCAGTTCCCCTTGGGGATTAAAATTGTTGGTACTGACATAAAAAGCAATCGTTTGTTTAAAGATGCAAAGGTACGACTCTAATAATTTCATGCCCTGCTCCCGTGTAAGGGGTACACAATATCTCTGCAGGACGGTTTAGGAAGTGTTGGTGTATAAATTCATCAAAACGAAGTACTTTGCTCAGCATCACGAACAAAATAATTAACAAAAGATGAAGAATCTTCCCCTGAATTCAGAGCTATTTATCACCAATAGAAGACGTTTTGTGGAGCGGATGAAGCCTAACTCCATTGCCATTTTCGTGAGTAATGATGAGGTTCCTTCCAATGGAGACGCCATTTACCCTTTTAAGCAGAATAGTGATCTCTACTGGTTAAGCGGTATAGAGCAGGAAGACACGATGGTTATCCTCTTCCCGGATAACCCCGATCCAAAATACCGGGAGGTGCTGGTGCTGGTGCGCCCGAATGAGCTTAAGGAAAAGTGGGACGGCAAGCGCCTGCGCAAGGAAGAGGCCACTGCCATCAGCGGTATCGGGCAGATCGTGTGGCTCGACAGCCTGGAAGGCCTGCTGCAGATGTGGGTACACCTGGCCGATACGATCTACCTGGACACCAATGAGAACGATCGCAAGGCCAGCCTGGTACGTTCGCGCGACTACCGGTATGTGGATGAGATGAAATCCCGTTATCCTTTGCACCAGTTTGAAAGGGCTGCCCGTCTCATGAAAGACCTGCGCGCCATCAAGACGCCATACGAAATAGAAGTGGTGAAACAGGCGGTAAAGATCACGCACAACACCTTTTTACGGGTCATGGAGTTTATCCGGCCCGGTGTGATGGAGTACGAGATCGAAGCCGAGATCGTGCATTCTTTCCTCAGTCAAAGGGCCAGCGGAGAAGCTTATGGCAGCATCATTGCCAGTGGCGACAGGGCCCGCACCCTGCACTATGTGTCCAACAACCAGGAGTGTAAGGATGGCGAACTGGTACTGATGGACTTTGGCGCCTATTACGGTGGCTATGCAGCCGACCTCTCCCGAACCGTTCCGGTAAACGGTAAATTTACCGAGCGCCAGAAGGAAGTGTACAATGCCTGCCTGGATATCCATAATTATTGCAAGGGCATTCTAAAGCCCGGTATCTCCATCCTGGACTACACCGACAAAGTAGGGGATGAGGCCACCCGGCAGTTTATAAAGATCGGCCTGCTGAAAGAAGAGGACGTCAGGAACGAGGACCCCGACAACAGGGCCTACCGCAAGTACCTCTATCA